>QNES01000087.1 GCA_003645255.1 Gammaproteobacteria bacterium | reverse complement strand
TAACACTTATGCGTACTGTTTAATGAAAAATCATTTTCATCTTTTGGTCAGGATGAAGCCACTAGAAGACCTGGAAGGTTTTGAAAACCTTCCAGGTCTATACTCCAGACAGTTTTCAAATCTGTTTAATGCTTACACTAAAGCCATTAACAAAGCTTATAACAGAAAAGGTAGCCTTTTTCAAAAAAATTTCAAACGTAAGAAGTCAAAATTCAACATTTAATTTAACTTCTCACTCAGACCTGCCAGGTTTTAAAAACCTGGCAGGTCTCAACCGGTATCACCATCCAACGGAAATGACCAAAATGTTTCCTCAGACCTACCGGAAATTGATTCCAGCAAAGCCCCCCTTATCGTATTAGGAACGTGCATGAAATAACTTCGTCAAGTCAAAGTCAAAATCAGACCTGCCAGGTTAAAACCAAACCTGGCAGGTCAAAGGCAGCGACCCAGCCCTTCAAAGATGGCGGCGTGATACTATTCACAACCGATGCCTCACCTTATCCCGATGCTGATCTTGAAAAACTCGGCAAATTGATGAGTGGTAAGGATATGAACTTAGTGACTATATTAACTGGGGATTGCTCTAATCAGGATGATTGGAATGTTCTGCCCTAAATAGTTGTTAGAAACTTTAACGCCTTTAGAAATCCGACTTTTGGAAAAAAATCGGATTTCTTCTTGATAAACCTGACAGGTTTTTTTTTGCCCTTAAAAATGGTAAACTTATGATGTTTCTGAATGAAAAGGTTGCTCTTAGTAAGTAGCAAGCGTAGGGTCAATGCCATTAAGTATCGCAGCGGGCGAACACTGTATGTTCGCCCCTACAATTACATAATACGTGGGGGTTTGTAGGGGCAGACCTGTGTGTCTGCCCTTAACTTAATGGCAGTGACCCTACGCTTGCTATTCACGCAACATCTTGTTTCTCAGAAATGTTTTCGGAATACGTTTTTAAAGAAGGGGCTACTCATGGAAAAGATGAAGTAAGAGTAGGGTGGGTTTAGCTTCGCTAAACCCACCTACAGAAAATTTTGTGTTCGACGCAGAGCGTCGAGGAAGGCATTCCCAAATAGAATTTAGGAACGAGAAACGAGAAAAAAGTTTAAATTGTGACCGTGTTGAGTATAATCTAAAAATGACATGAGCAAAAAGAGTCAAAAAAATGCGAAAATTTTCATCTTATGGTCCAATTGATCGTGAACTCCATTATTACGTTCCTCGCCAAGAATTGATAAACGGGGCATTTCAAGAACTTTTGGGCGATGATCCCAATAAAGGGGGACATTACATCACGGTCTGGGCACCGCGTCAAACCGGCAAAACTTGGATTATGCGAGAAGTTCTTTTGAAACTTCAGCAAGACACAGAATTTCATGTGGTTGTCCTGCCTTTGCAACATCTGTCCCTAGTGAGTGATGTCAATCATGTGGCTCAATTCATTACCAGGAGAGTGCTCAAACAATTGAACTTAGAGAAGTCTATCACCATAGACACATTGGATGATTTTGATCAGTTGTTTGAACGAGAAACACTTTGTAAGCCCTTGATTTTGATTTTGGATGAATTTGATGGACTTCAAGAACCCGTTATTGCTGGGCTAGTCGGTTTTTTTCGCAATATTTACAACAGTCGTCAGAATCAAGTGGACAAATCCACCGCGCAGAAGGATTATCTATTACATGGCATGGCTTTAATCGGAGTACGTACCGTCTTGGGGGTTGAAAATGTCAGGGGTTCACCCTTCAATGTCCAGCGAAGTCTGCATATTCCTAATTTGACTCATGATGAGGTGGGTTACCTTTTCAACGAGTATCAACAAGAAAGTGGGCAGTTGATTGAAGCAGATGTTGTGGAACGTATTTGGTATGAATTTCAAGGGCAACCAGGTTTAACGAGTTGGTTTGGAGAATTGTTGACGGAAACTTATAACGCCACTGAACAACCGATTACAATGGCTCATTTTGAAGGAGTTTATGCTGCTGCGCTTAATTTGTTACCCAATAACAATATTTTGAACCTGATTAGCAAGGCGAAACAGGAGCCTTATAAACCTTATGTTTTGGAACTCTTCCAAACCAAAACCAAGATCAATTTTAGCTATGATGATCCGATTATCAATTTTCTCTATCTCAATGGGATAGTGGAACTTGAACAAGTCAGCTTGAGCGAAAATTATGTAAAATTTCCCAGCCCATACATACAAAAGCGATTGTTCAACTATTTTGCCAGAACACTGTATCATGAAATGGATGGCTTATATGATCCGTTTGAGGATTTATCAAACACAATTACCGAAAACAGTCTTAACATTCCTCAATTATTGCTCAGATATGAACAGTATTTGCAAGCCAATCGGGAACTGGTGTTAAAAAACGCGCCTCGTAGGGGAGATTTACGGGTATATGAAGCCGTTTTTCATTTTCATATCTATCTCTATTTGACCCGTTTTCTGGGTAGTTATAAGGCACAAGTCCAACCTGAATTTCCGACGGGTAATGGTCAAATTGATTTGTTGATACGTCATGCGGGGCAATTGTTTGGGCTAGAATTAAAGAGTTTTGCCAATCAACGCGCCTATCGTGAAGCCCTCGATCAAGCTGCGAAATATGGACAACAATTAGGGCTGACTGAAATCTGGTTAGTGTTATTTATTGAAAGCGTTGATGAAACGAATCGGCAACGCTTTGAAATTGATTACAGGGATAATGAAAAAGGAGTGACTGTGCATCCTCAGTTTGTGCAGACGGGTAAAGACTGAGAGTGGTTCCCACACGCCTTTGTTAGAACAGATTCTCGTCGCAAAAGCGTCAAGTTGCCCACCATCTCAGATTTTAGGTGGGCTACCAAAAATAACTTTAAAATCAAGTACTTAAATACTTATGTATAACGATGAGCGCCGGCGCGTGGGAACTAGAAAATCTAACAGTTTGTTATAACGTTCTTTTTCAGAAGTGTCATTTCCCCAAGCGGCATAAAGATACTCTAAATGCTTTGCTAACGATTGATTAGAAGAAAG
Organism: Gammaproteobacteria bacterium; assembly: GCA_003645255.1. Taxonomy (GTDB): domain Bacteria; phylum Pseudomonadota; class Gammaproteobacteria; order Beggiatoales; family Beggiatoaceae; genus QNES01. The sequence continues at coordinate 14,118 of QNES01000087.1, read as the reverse complement.
TTGTTCAATGAGGGTTGCTCGTTTATCCGAACTCACTGTGTCTGGTTTTCTTTTTATCAATTGTAACAAGTTAATCGGTTCCAGCGCAAATTTGAGTAGGGTATCTTGAGATTCTTCTTGTAATGCACCATTTTCGTATTTGCTCAGAGTTGTTTCCTTCCAACCTAGCAAAGTACTGAGTTCTTGTTGAGTTAATCCATATTGTTCACGCCCATTACGAATTTCTTCTGGCTGTAATAGGTTATGACGGCGGCGATATTCACGATAAGCTTCATCTAAAGCATCATGCCCAAGACTATTAGTAAATGCGTGTTCGCATTTAGGGCATTGGTAAAATTCTTTAGTGGCAGGTATGGGTTCGCCACGCACTGTCTTGATTACCTGTTCTCTAATTGGCTGTAACTCTTCTTCGTAGTCACAATTAAAACACAATTCTTGCATAAGTTACCTCTTTGTCAGTGAACATACTCACGATGGTTATTGTTTAACGATGGGGATAAGATAAGGGCTGTGTCGGTTCATGAAAAGAGATACATTCAGCACGTTTTCTTTTCTTTTTTTCAGTAATTGTTAATTTAATATAGACATTTTGGCCCTCAATCTTTTGCCCGAAAGACCAAGCATCAGAATGACCTTCTTCATGTTTTGGCCCTTCGTAATAATCCTTAGCAGTCAAATTAAGTAAAATATCATGGGTAACAACTGACTCAGTTAACTCAAGCATGTTCATCATACTCTGATTTTCTGGTCGTTGCCAGAATCTTACACCATTTGTTCTCGCAAGATTTTTAAATTCAGAAAGAAATTGTTCTATTTGAATTGATGTCGTTATAAGGCTCATTGTTTTCATGAAGTAGAACAGTTGATAGGAATAAATGGGTTAATTTAATTTGTCTGAATCAGAATTAACAAGATTTTAGGATTAACAGGATAAACCTTAAAACCGAAAAATCATCTCAATCCTTTAATCCTGCAAATCCTGATTCAGACATTATGAACGAACTTCACAGTTAGGCACTGCTTTTTTAAACTTGTTTATCTCAGAATCGTTGAGTTGATTTGAATAGCACCACAATTCAGCCCTTAATATTTAGTACAACGGATCGGGGGAATTATCTGATTGGTGTGTGATGTGTCTTAAGTTTAGTCAGGTAGGGTGGGTAAAACGTCTTTTTGTTGTGCATCGGCGTTTCAATTTGAGTTGCTCATTATGCGTTGGAATGAAAAGAATGGTGGGCAAGCTGGCGGATAGATCGTGAATAAAGTCAAAAAATCATAGCGCCCGCTTACCCACCCTACCTGGCTATTCCTTTTGATTTAGCTAATGCGATAGCTTCAGATGCGGTTCTGTGACAGTTGACATTGGGGGCATAAGGTGCCATTCTGGGATATTGAGCGGTTCCACCGCTAAATCAAAAAGGTCTCGCCCTTTATTGCGTTGATAAAGTGCTCGGATTTTAGTTCCAATCATTTCCTCTCTATCAAACCCAATAATTGTTGCATTTCCTGAAAAGAAACCAGGTGCGTAGGGTGGGTAGAGCGATAGCGAAACCCACCATTTCTCTAATTAATACGATAATCATTTTTCATTAATCGAACGGTTGCGGTGGGTGCAGTGAAACTCTACCCACCCTACGCTTGCTATATTTAGAAATTAAACATTAGTTGTTCATATCTTTTTATATTTTTATTGGCTGATTTTGCATAAATTAAAATTATTTTAGCTACGTATTCGGCTAATTTTACAGGTACAGCATTTCCTATTATTTGTTCCATATTCGATTTAGTTCCTAAAAACACAAAATCATCTGGAAATGTTTGAATCAAGGCTCGTTCTTTTGTTGTTAACGGTCTCACTTTTGATAAATCTTTTATTGCATCACCGCTATGAAATTGATAATTAGGCGGTATTGGTCTATTTACTCCTCTAATTGTTGGACTTGGTTCATAAATACTAAAAATCCCTCGTCTTTGATAACTTCTTGGATGTCTGTAATAATATTCTGTCGCAAGGCTATCACCAAGATAATCGTGAACTGTCATTGCTTTCTTTTCTATGTTTTTTTGCAAAAAACAATCAATTGTGTTATTTATTTCATTAAATTCTCCCAATAAAAAAAAACGTTTTCTGTTTTGTGGAACTCCTACTAAATTTGCGTTTAAAACAATCTGACATAAAGCATAACCAGCATTTTTAAATATTTTTTTGGCTCTTTTTAGAGCATAACTCTTTACAATTTGTTCAACATTTTCCATTACAAACCATTTTGGCTTAATTGTTGCGACGATATTGGCAAAATTTATAGTTAGATCAGACCGGCCAAGTGTTTCATTTCTTTTACCTGCACTTGAAAAATCTTGACATGGTGGCCCTCCAATAATTATTTCTGTATCATATTTTTTTATTTCATTGATGGCTTCCAATGAAGATAAATCAATTGAATATATTGGATGATTAAAATTTTCTTTATATATTTTTATTGCGGGCTCCCAGTTATCGAAAGCAGCTAAGATTTCATATCCGGCGGTTTGAAAACCCAATGATAACCCTCCACAACCACTGAATAAATCTATTGTTTTCATAGTTATACGAATAGTTCAGGTGAATTATAAATAATTGCATCAAATCTTCTTTCTGGACTTAGTAAGTTTTGACCACCATCAAGTATAATCTGTTTTATTTCTCCTTTTAAAATTCTCGGTTTTGCGAGAACTTTTGATTTCATATAAGGTTGTGTAATTGAACCATTTACAGCAAAAGCCTTATCATTTTTTGTATTGTATGAAAGCTCATCAATTATTTTATAATGGTCAAATTGGCCATTTTGTGAAAACTCATAAAGCATTTTATATAGCCAAACAATAGTTCTTATTTGTCGATTAATTTTGGTAATTATTTTTTCTTTTCTCACAACTTCAAGAAATAATTGCATAAAACCAAGATTACTCCACACAAAAACATCTAAACAATTATCTGTAAGTATTGGTGATTTTCCATTAGTTTTCCAGATTGGTTGCATAACTAATGGGGTTTGCTCTTTTATTAAATCAGATGAAATTTTATCTAATGTTTTAACCATGCTTTTGATATAAGGAATAATATTTTTTGCTTCTGTCCAATCATTTATATCATTAATAGTTATATCAAAATAATTTGCAAAAGAAGAACTATTTTTCTTAAATTTTTCGACAATACTACAAGCTAAATAAACGATTGTATCCGGCCTAATTACTAATTCGCTTCCATAGTTTTGCTCTTTTAGCTCACAAGTTGAATTATCTGGTAAGGCTGTGAGCTTTATTTCAATACCACTCAAGCAGTTGCCGGTATTTAAATCTTGTATTACTAAATCAATTCTTGGTAATGTTCCAATTACGAATTTTTGATATGGGCTAAATACACTTTCAAAAGCGTAAAAAACATTATTTTGCTCATTAACTTTGAATAGTTCTTGTGTGAATATTGTTTTGTGTTCAACTTGCAAGTTATTGTTTAAGGTAATATAAATATTTTTATACCCTCTATTTTCCATATACAAAGCGAGCGATGTAGGAAAAGAGGAATTAAACTGATTTTTACCCCAACTTTCTTTTTTTGTAAAATCTCTATTTGAATTATTGATTCCAAATAATCCAGGTTTATTTTTTTGTGACATTTTTAATTCTATTTCCTTTTGCAATGTTCTTTGGCAAATGTAGATTTAGATTATTGAGTCAGGTAGGGTGGGTAAAACGTCTTTTTGTTTTGCCCACCGTTTCAATTTGAGTTGCTCATTATGCGTTGTAATTCCAAGAATGGTGGGCTACCTGGCTGCTAGACATTATTTTTTTGAAAATGGGGGACCGGATTGTTGATAGTCAATTTGAGATTTTATCCGCCCAATTTCAATTTCTTTGGTTTTTGCACCTTTAAGTGTGGCGAGTGCTGCAATCAAATCCAAACTATGTGGAGCATGGCCTATTGAGGAAATATAAGTATTTCGTATGGTTTCGAGCCTCCGAGGAGTGGCTATTTTCAATAATTCTGCAATTGTATTCACTTCTCGACTAAATAAAAGTTTCAAAATAGGGTTCAAATCCGTTAACGCACAATGAATGCCTACTTCCATCAGCACCTTTGGTAAATTTTCAAAAGTAAGTAGATCGGAATCCTGGTAATTTGCAATCGCCTGGTTATGAATTAATTCTTCATATAGTAGGTTGAAGTGTTCATCAATCACACTGATTTCTCGACTTAAAATCTGAAACCGACGTTTTGCGGAAAAGTGGGTTCTATTTTCCGGTTTATAGGAGAGCATGTGTTCCAGTTCACTCCAAAGTTCCTGAGCCATTGTTCTCACCTGAATTTCAAAGTAAGGACGCTCCTGTTCAGGAACAGAACTGTTTTTTAAGCATACGGTATAATGAATTGACGAATAGCCACTTTCTTTGTGTTTTTGTTCAATATGCTGAAGACCAAACCGTTCGAGCAAGTCCAAGTCTAAATACGCTTCTGGAGGCTCTATATCAGATATTTTAATCAAATCCAAGCTTCGTAATTCCCGGTCAAACAGCGGTAGTTGCGAAGAAAAGTAGACGATCACACGGACACCAATCGTATCATGCATCTGATGAAAACTTTTAGAGGAAAGTCCTTCTGGAAAAAGTTCCGCTTTACGTAATATTTTCTCCACCACTTTTTCAGGACGTTTAATACGAACCAGCGTCATCCGTATTGGGGAAGGCGTTGCTACTCCTTTGTGGTTGGTGTACTTTTCCCAATATTCTGTGTTTTCCCATAGATTAAAAAGTTTTTTAATTTCATCATACGTCGGCTTCAAAATCTGTTGTTCGTATTGTTCGTATTCTGATAGAAATCTTTTTAGTTCATTGGTGTGTTTCATTGATAAGGTATCCAATACGCATGTACGTAGTTATTATTGTTGAGCATGTAGAGCCAAACCAGCCCCTGCCTCAGCATAAATATTAAAAACAGCATCAACCCCATTTTTTATCAGTTCTTCTTTTTCATCTGGGTAAACAGATATAGCACTTATATTACCTTTAAATCCCCAATGTCGAGCCAGTTTTGCCGTCGTTTTATTCGCATCTACATTTGGAGCACATAATAATATCCAGTCTATAGTACTATTTTGTATGTCTATTTGAGACCAAAAATCTGATCCACTAACATTAGCATAATAAGTTTTTCGCCCATAGTTTAATTGTGACTTAACAACTTGTTTTTCAAAGTCCAATCCTATTATATTGTTGTTTTCATTTAATTGATCATAAGCACCGCTACCAACACGCCCCATACCACAAACTAATATTTTAACATCAGTTAAATCAATTTCTGTATCTTCTTCTAACAATGAAGAATGTTGGTATTTTCTTAAGACATGCTGAAATTGAGAATATAAATCATCACTGTGTTGATTTATGGTGGATGAAACAACAAAAGATATAGCAATTAATACTGCCATCACTACTAACCATTCGTTAGTTAGCCAGCCTTGCGATACGGCGACACTTGTAACAATAAGCCCAAACTCACTGTAGTTACCTAATGCCATTGATGCTTTACTAGCAGAAAAAGTACGTATTTTAAAGGCTGATAGTAACCAGAAAAATAAACCGCTCTTAAATACTAATAATATTAATAATACAGGAACGACAATAAATGTTGTTACATTTGGCAACCCTGCCATGCCAATACTCAGAAAAAAACCAACTAAGAATAATTCTTTAACACTCAATAATGCTTTAGATAATTCATCTGCTTTAGGCGTGTTTGCCAACAATACACCAAATACCAAAGCACCTAAATCTGCTTTCATATCAACCGCTTCAAACAGTGCAGAGCCTCCTAAAGCCATGGATAAACCAAACAAAAGCAATAATTCGCCATGACCAATTTTAGTCGAAAACTTGATAATCAAAGGGCGACCAACAAAAAGCAAAACAATCAAACCCGTTGCCCAAATTGAAGGAATTTTTGCGGCAGATACACCCAAATATAGAACAGCAACCAGGTCTTGGATAATCAAGATGCCAATGGCAATTTGTCCATAGCGTGCCAGAAAGTCACCACGTTCCTCAAGTGCCTTAACGACAAAAACAGTACTTGAAAAAGACAATGCAAAACTAATAATTAAGGCATTTATGACTGATAGCTGATTAAATAATGGTAAATTTAATTGTTTTAGCAATAATAATATTGCCACGGAAACTAGGTTAAATATTAGTATATGTGCCAGTGCGGAGCCCCATATTTCAACCTGAAGTAAATCTTTGACTTTTAGTTTTAAGCCAATCGTAAAAAGTAAAAGTGCAATGCCCAGATCAGCCATCTCATTTAGAAAATGTCCGCCTGCCAAACCAAAGAAATTCAGCACAAACCCTGCAATAAGAAATCCGACAAGTGGTGGTAATCCCATACCACGACTTAGCGCACCAAATAGAAAGGCAATTGCAATCCAAATTGGATCTTTGTAGTCAATTGATGAAAGAATAGATTCCAATGTCGCCTCGCTCTTATCTGTTGTTACCTATTTTCAGAACCAAATACCCAACAATACCCGATAATAATGAACCTAATAAAATAGCTAATTTATCGGCATAATGATAAATCTGGGTCTCATTGTAAGCCAATGAATCAATAAATAAACTCATGGTAAAACCGATACCTGTCAGAATAGATACGCCGTACAATTGCCTCCAATTTCCGCCTTCTGGCAACTTGGCAATTCCGGCTTTTATTGCCAACCAGCTAAATCCAAATACGCCAACTTGTTTGCCGATAAATAAGCCAAGCATAATACCCAATGGAACTGGAGTAAACATTTCTTCAATTGAAATACCTCTTAAATCAACGCCTGCATTTACAAAGGCAAAAAGCGGTAAAATCATAAAGGCTACCCAGTAATGTAAATCATGTTCCATTTCTTTACTGAGTGAAAATGATTTCCCATTCGCTCCAACAGAATTTAAAGGAATCATAAAAGCGAGCGCAACACCTGCCAAGGTAGCATGAACTCCTGATTTTAAGACACTCACCCAAAGCACAATGCCCACTAAAATATAGGCTGCTTTTTTAGCCACTTTGAGCCGATTCATAACGAATAAAACAACCAGAGCCATGAAGGCAATCACGATAGATGCCGTTGAGAGTTCACTACTATAAAATAATGCAATAATAATGATCGCACCCAAATCATCAATAATGGCTAAAGCCATTAAGAATATTTTTAATGAAATAGGCACTCTATTACCAAGTAGAGACAAAACGCCCAAGGCAAATGCTATATCCGTTGCTGTTGGTATTGCCCAACCTCTCATCGCAAAAGATTCACCTTGGTTAAAAGCAATAAATACCAAAGCAGGAACAACCATGCCACCAATCGCTGCTATTCCAGGCAATGCAATTTGACTCATAGATGAGAGATGTCCCTCCATGATCTCTCTTTTGACTTCCAAGCCAATCAGAAAGAAAAATACAGCCATTAAACCATCGTTAACCCATAGCAGTAAAGGTTTGGCAATTTGGAAATCCCCAAAACGTATTTCTACATGGGTATGTAAAAAACTACTGTAAGCACCGGATAAACCGCTATTTTGTAATAATAACGCCAAGATGGTGACAAAAATAAGTAATACACCAGCAGACGATTCTTTTTTAATAAATTCTTCTAAAATTTTCATATTCATGTTTTTTTATCAAGCAAATAATAAATAATACCCAAAGTTAATAGCATAAAGCCTGTCAACCATCATACTCAGTTTTAATTATAGTGTCAAGAAATATTTAACACATGTAGTAGCAGATGATGTTATACTCGACTATCTGACTATCTGACTTTGTTTCCCAATTCCTAATCCCCATCAAGATAATTTAAAAAAATTATAAATAATATGCCACTACCAACCCTCATGCAAAAAGGGCTATCTGCCCTATTAAATGTCATTAAATTAACGGACCCAGCCGTTATCAGCCAAGCAATTACCACCCTTGGGCAACATTTCACCTTGTCAGCTTACGAAATTGCCGGGGCTTATCAAAAAAGCTATGCCTCGGCACTTAAAGCCATTATCGCCGGTTTGGATAAGCCCTCAATTTTCGATCCGAAAGTGAAGCGTGAATTTGCTAAACAGATTGTTCCAAACTATTTACAACCTTTTGCCGCTCAACAGGCTATTACTGATCACATTGAACTGCAACTATTTTGTACTGATAGCATTGCGAAATGCCAAGCCCTCATTCCCTATCATCAACAACTATTTCAGGGAGAAGCAACGCCACTTTCCGAATCTGAATTAGCTGCCCTTATCACTGATACCCATTCTTTATCCATCACGACGTTAATATTGGAACAATTGCGTTCCCTAAAAGTGTCTTCGTTATACGACGATAGATTTGTCGCTTTTCTTTGCTATAACGATCTATTAGGTACAGCGATTTTGTTTTTCCTACATGAACAATTACGTCAAGAAACCAGGGTGGAAACAACGCTGGCAGCCTTACAAAGACAAGATTTATGGCAAGATGTCGGTCTTATGAAAGACTCTCTTAATCAATTAATGACACGCCTTGATTTATCGCCTCAAATGAAAGCGCGTGATGAATTGACTTATCATAACCAGGATAGTTTAAAACAAGTCAGTGAAACTACCATCAAATTGAAGAAATTACCGCCTAATCACCCTCAATATAGTCAATTAGTGCTCATGGGGGGAAGTGTTTTATCTTCGACGGGTGCCTTACCGGAGGCAGAAAATTTATTGGTTCAAGCAGATAAAATGAGCAAAAACGCGACAGAACGCGCCCTAGCAAAATTTAATTTATTTCAAGTCAAAGTACGGCGCAATGAATTTGAACCCGCTTTAGCCGCTTTACAACAAGCCATTAAAATTTCTCCCAAACAGTATGCCTTGCACGATGTGGAAAAGTATCCCATAAAACATATTTTAGGTGCTGGGGGCATGGGTTGTGTTTTTTTATGTCAGCACAAATTGCAAAAAAAGCCCGTGGTAGTCAAATGTTTTTGGGAACATCAAAAGGGCAGAGCGGAAGAAGTTTTTAAAGAAGCCTTTGCGATGAGTGAACTCGCAGGGAAATATGTTCCCGCGCCACTAGATTATGGCTATGTTGATCCAGTCAAACAAGAACGCGCTTTTTTTGTCACTGAATATATTAACGGTGCAATAGATGGAGAAACTTGGTTAGAACAACAGGGCAAATTAGAAATAAAAACCGCTTTACAAGTGGGCTTACAAATCGCTAAGGGCTTAAAAGTGGCTCATGCTGCCGGCATTCTTCATTTAGATTTAAAACCTGCAAATATCCTGTTAAAACAAAGCGTTACAGAAGATATCGTCGTCAAAATCATAGATTTTGGCTTATCGCAAGTCACTACCTCTTTATCAGCAAAAATGCTCAATTCACACACAACCAAGCAATTGAGTCAATTTGGGCAAGCTGTGTTTGGCACCTTAAATTATGCCGCGCCTGAACAACAAGGTTTTGAACAATATGGTAAACCCAGTGTAAAAAGTGATGTATTTGCGTTTGGAGCAACCCTATATCGCCTACTCACTCATGAAAGCCCCCGTAAATTAAATCCCAGACGATTAGCGCAAGCCCCTGAATTATTTAATTTATTATGTGATTGTCTCGAAGAAGAACCACAGCAACGCTTGTCAATAGACGACATTATCAATCAACTAGAAAAATTAAACCATAAAGCACCTTCAATCCCGCTGGCGGAAAAAGTGGAAAAAGTGGAAAAAGTGGAAAAAAATGAATGGGAAGAAGAATTAGAAAAACTACTTGAAACAACCAGGGCAAAATATGATGTAGGCACCTATTCATTCCCCCTTTCTAATGAAGAATCTGCGAGTTTTCAAAATAACATTCCCGTCGTTTGTCCACATTGCGACAGTTTATTCACCACAACCGATGAAGGAAAACTAGAATGCCCTCAATGTTATTTAGATTTTGAAATTGATGATGATGGTGATGTGTTTTACGCAGAATAAGAAGACTTTGAAAAATCCGATTTTGCCAAAAATCGGATTTTTGCCAAAAATAGTATTTCTATCTGAGTCATAAAATATTTTCATACTGAGACTGTAGCACCTCATCTATCATACTATTGATCATTTGTTGATACATTTCAATTTGGCACACTTCTTCTACCATCTCATTTTCGATAGCGTTATTTTTTTCAATAAATTCAACACCCACCTCAAAATCTTTTTTAACTTCATGACACCAAACGACTTTGCCGGCAAGTTCAATAGGCGGAGCAATCAGTACACGGATATTAATGATTGAACCAACTTCCCAAGGTATATCAGACTCAAATGCTAACCCTCCCAAACTGACATCTTTTAAAAATTCTTTATTAACGCTAGACTCCGTTACTTGTTTGACTTCAATCGGAATATGGGTGGGATGTCTCATAAAATGCCTTCCGTCATGATGTACCTTCTTTAAATCATGCATATTAATTTTCTCCAAATTTTTGGTGTTAAAAAAAACGATTTTATATTAATAGCATATACGCATTCAATTGGTTATAATTATCTCACAAACCTGACAGGTTTTAAAAACCTATCAGATATAAAATTCATCATAACAAATAACAAAAGAAATTCCATGCGTACTACCCGTTTTTTACTTGCAACCCTTAAAGAAAATCCCGCTGATGCTGAAGTGATTAGTCATCAACTCATGCTACGAGCGGGTATGATTCGTAAACTGGCTGCCGGATTATATACTTGGCTACCATTAGGGCTGCGCGTTTTACACAAAGTTGAAAAAATTGTCCGTGAAGAAATGGACAAATCCGGGGCACAAGAAGTACTGATGCCAGCCGTGCAACCGGCAGAATTGTGGCAAGAATCAGGACGTTGGGATGAATACGGTCCAGAATTGCTGCGTTTTAATGATCGTCATGCGCGTGAATTTTGTTTTGGTCCCACCCATGAAGAAATTATCACGCATCTGATTCGCCATGAAATTCGGAGCTATAAACAATTACCCGCCAATTTTTACCAAATTCAAACCAAATTTCGTGATGAAATTCGCCCCCGTTTTGGTATCATGCGAGCGCGTGAATTTTTAATGAAGGATGCCTACTCCTTCCATTTAGATCAAGCCTCGCTGCAAGAAACTTACGAACTGATGTTTGAAACTTATTCTAATATTTTCAAACGCTTAGGGCTAAAATTTCGTGCTGTGCTGGCAGATACGGGTAATATCGGCGGCAGTGGTTCATACGAATTTCAGGTGTTAGCGGAATCCGGAGAAGATGCCATTGCTTATAGCACCACCAGTGATTATGCTGCGAATGTGGAAATGGCCCCGGCTTTACCCCCCAGTGAGGCGCGTCCCCAGGCAATCGCTACCATGACAGTGGTGGATACTCCCGAACAGCATACGATAGAAGAAGTTAGCCAATTTTTAAATGTCAAACCTTCACAATGTGTCAAAACATTGCTAGTCAAGGGCGAAGCAGGTTTAGTTGCGCTGGTATTACAAGGCGAGCATACCCTCAATGCAATCAAAGCTGGTAAATTACCCCAGGTAGCTCACCCCCTCACTTTTGCTGAACCAAACCAAATCCGCGAAACGATTGGCTGCGATATTGGCTCAATTGGACCGGTCAATTTGACGATACCGGTATTAGTTGATCATAGTGCCGCTCAATTAGCCGATTTTGTTTGCGGTGCCAATCAAAATGGACAACATTTAACCGGTGTCAACTGGGGACGCGATTGTCCAGAACCTCAAGCTGTTGATCTACGCAATGTTGAAACGGGGGATCCAAGCCCTGATGGTCAGGGAGTCTTAACAATAGCGCGTGGTATTGAAGTAGGGCACATTTTCCAATTAGGCAAAAAATATAGTCAAGCGATGCACGCAACCGTGTTAGCTGAAGATGGCAATGCGACCATTTTAACGATGGGATGTTATGGTATTGGTGTCTCCCGCCTGGTTGCAGCAGCAATTGAGCAGAACCATGATAATCAAGGTATAATTTGGCCGGTCGCTATCGCACCCTTTACCGTTGCGATATTGCCGATGAACATGCACAAATCGCAGCGACTACGTGATGCCGCCGCAGATATTTATGCTAAACTACAAGCAGCCGGTATAGAAGTCTTGCTTGATGATCGCAGAGAACGCCCAGGTGTCATGTTTGCTGATTCTGAATTAATTGGAATTCCCCACCGTTTAGTGATTGGAGAACGTGGTTTGGATAAGGGAGAGATAGAATATAAAAGTCGATGCGACAAAAAAGCGCAGTATGTGCCGATAGACAATGTGGTTGACTTTATTATAGATAGATTATCATAATTTTTAGTAATTATTTAGTTTTAACGTATAATAAATCCGATTTTTAGAAAAAATCGGATTTATTCGGATTTATTATGTTTGCCATGCTTTAGATTCCAAAATAGGAGATACTTTATACATGTATAAATTACCGACTCAGCCACAACTCCTGACTAAAATATTGGAGGATAGTGTCAAATTATTTATATTTGTTATGCCTAAAATATTGCCATTGGTGTTAGCAGACGTGGTTTTATCCTATTTATTTCATCTAGTTATGCCAGATTTAAATTCATTGGAATACACTGTCATCATAACCACGATGATGGATTCTTTTATCTACGCATTTCTCTATATGCTAATCACACTGGTACTCCATACCGCCATTTTTTATCGTATCGGTGCAATGATTAACCAATTTGATATGGGCAATTTAGAGGCTTTATCACAGGGCATTAAAAAACTAGGTCCCATATTCTTAGCCACAGGTTTTTACACTTTTCTTGTGGGTATGGGTTTGATGGCGTTTGTCATTCCGGGGGCTATTTTAGCCATTTCATTACGGTTTTTTACACCGCTGATTTTATTTGAAGATGCGACGGCGATTGACTCTTTACAACGCAGTCACAAACTGGTATGGGATAACTGGTTGCGAACCGCTATTATTTTGTCAATACCTCTATCATTTACTATGTTTATTGGTTTGACGTTCAGTGGATTAGTTGAAGAACTATTTACAACCACTTTTGCCAAGGAACAAGTCGAGTTATTAATGCAACTCACTTATCTCACAATAGATAAACTATTGACTCCCTTCTTTTATGCAATCATATTGCTACAATATTATGACTTAAAGCGGCGCACTCAAACGCCTGATTCGGGTAATAAATACTTTATTGCTTGATTAAATGACAGAAAGACTATAACCATTAAACTCAGTCATAATATATGCAAAATAATCCAATCAATGGTATCGGCTACTTTTTTCAGGGATTTGCCCTGATTTTAAAACCCGATATTCGTCTGTGGGTATTAATTCCTTTATTGCTCAATATTTTTTTATTGGGCGGGATGATTTATTCTGCTTGGCTCTATTTTCCAAGTGCCTTTGAATCTATTGTAACCCATCTTGAAACAGGCTTACCTGATTGGCGCTGGATCATAATACTGATGCGCTGGCTCATGTTACCCCTATTTATCGTATTGGTTTTGATAGGTGTTTTTTTCATGTTTACTTTTATCGCTAATATTATCAGCGAACCCTTTAACGGTTTACTTGCAGCCGCAGTTGAAAGGCACTTAACAGGCAAACCGGTTAAATCGCCTCAAGAATCTTGGTTTAAAATAATCATCCGTTTTCTGCCTGAAAAAATCGGCAAACTCTTCTATTACCTTAAATGGGTGATTATATTATTGATTCTATCGATTATACCGATAATCAATATTATCTCACCGATATTATGGTTTCTATTTGCCGCCTGGATCGCTTGCCTAGAATATGCCGACGCACCGCTGGGAAATCATGGCTATAAACCTCCAGCACAACGTAAACGTTTAGCTGAAAAACGTATGCTTTCGTTAGGTTTTGGGAGTACCGCTGTCGTCGCCATGTTGATTCCCATCATCAATTTTTTAGTGATGCCCGTCGCTGTTGCAGGAGCGACTTGTATGTGGGTATATGAATTTGCACCAGAGCATTGACATTAAATAATATGTATGCTATTTCTTGTTCTAACGTAACCCAACCTACCTGGCTATTGTAGGGGCGAACCTGCGTGTTTTCTGGTTCCCACGCC
>QNES01000086.1 GCA_003645255.1 Gammaproteobacteria bacterium | reverse complement strand
TAATAAACACAGTAATATACTGATAAAAATATTCAGTAATGCTTTAGTTTCTTCGCCACCTTGAAGAAGAGTGAGTGTTTCCAAAGAAAAAGTAGAAAAAGTGGTAAACGCGCCAAGTAAACCAATTAATAAAGCAGCCCGAAATGAAGCACTGACAAATCGTTCTAGCATGAGGATGGACAAAAAACCCATCAAAAAACATCCCAACACATTGACAATCAAGGTGCCATAAGGAAAATCCCTGCCTAATAGGGCATACATGCTAGAAGAAATCCAAAAGCGTAGTAAAGCACCTATCGCGCCACCGGCGGCAATTGCAATTAAACGAGTCATTTGATAATATTTCAGTTGAGTTTTTTAATCATACCTCTTGCACCTAATAAACGACGCAATTGTTGGTTTTGTTGTCGAGCCGAATCACGATCACTTTGTGGTGGAAGTCGAATGCCATACCATCCATTTTTTGATGGAATAATATAAGCTTGTGAAGCAATGTTTTTATCCTTAATTTTTTGCACGAAGATTTGTGCTTTTTCTTGATCCCTGAAACTCGCAGCTTGTACATACCATTTTTCTTCGTTCGTGTCAAATGGATTGCCTTGTGGGGGCTCTTGATAAACTTCTGGTTCCATGGGCTTACCATTTAAATCAAGAAAAACAAATCCGCCTGGTAGGCGCTGGTATTGATTTTGGGACAATTGCACAGGAGTCGTAGGAGTCATAGGGGCAATAGATATAGGGCTGCTTTGTTCTTCCACTGTCACAATTCTTTCAATATCTAAAGGCGCATCTATCTCAAATTTCTCCGGTGCTGATGAAAAACCTAGCACCAGTTTTAAGCTACTATAAATGAGTAACATTATCAGAAATAGTACGACACCGCCTACGATACGCTGCTTAGCTTCGTAGGATTCGGTAGTAGCAGTTCGACGAATATTATATTGTGGCATAATTATTAATGGTTAATGGTTATACTGCACGCGGGCATCACTTAAACTTTTATATGGGCAAAGTCTTTTTCATGCAACGGCTGCTTCATTGAAAAAAGTCTTACCTGAAAGTTTATCCCCACGCTGAGTACTCATCGTTATACATAAGTTGATGTGATAAGGAATGTGCTTGAAATATAAACATGACAAGTTTTTAAAAACCTGTCATGTTTGAACGAAGTGTTTTAGAAGTTATTTTATACACGTTCCTAATATCATTCTGTATAACGATGAGGGTGCAACCACAAGTATGTTTGCCCTGTTAAGTGAGTATACTGCTAACGGTTGAGTTTTAATCTGCCGTTTTCTAAAAAAGTTACTGAATAGTCAGACTATTAAGTTTTAATTGTAATGTTTGTGCCATTGTAGCACCTAAACGTTCAGCAAAGCGATCCAAATAATTGGGCTTTTGAGTAAAATTCTTGATCTTTTCAGCTTTAATGATTTCACGCGCTACATAGCTGCTGCTTCCCAAACCATCTACTAAACCGAGTTCTATGGCTTGTTCACCTGTCCAGACTAATCCAGAAAACAGCTTTGGATTGTCTAAAAGTGTTACTTTCCCTTTCGCGGTTAAGCTTTTTTCGCGCCCTGTTTTAACAACTTTAATAAATTGTTGATGGATATCATTAAGCACATTCTTGACATGAATAACATCCTCATTTTTCATAGGCGAAAAGGGATCTAAAAATCCCTTGTGTTCCCCAGCCGTCATTAATCGGCGTTCTACACCCAACATTTCCATGGCATCAACAAAACCAAAGCTATTCATTAATACGCCAATTGAACCAACAATAGTGGCTTTGTCAGCATAAATTTCGTCGGCTGCCGCAGCAATGTAGTAGCCCCCAGAAGCACATAAGTCCGTTGCGACAGCATATACGGGAATGTCTGGGTATTTTTGCCGTAGGCGTTTCATTTCATCATAGATATAACCTGCTTGTACGGGGCTACCTCCAGGACTGTTAATGCGTATAATCACCCCTTTTGTATCATCATTCTTAAATGCTTTACGCAGTCCTTCAATGATGTTATCAGCACTCGCCTCAGTATCGCTCGCAATTATACCCTGCACTTCAATCAGTGCAGTATGTTTATCACTACTTAACTCTGTCGCACTAAATAATGCATCCCAATTCATATTGAGCAATGGCCAAGAAATAAGAAATAAATAGACAAATGACAATACAATAAAAAAAGTGCGCCACCGCCTATTTCGCCGCTGTTCATTAAGAGTGGCAAAAGCAAGACGATTTAAGGTATCGCGTTCCCAGTTATCATTCGACGATGTATCAGGTGTAGTAAGCATATTTCATTTGATTCCTTTGGGTAATTTTTTAAGTCGTGAAACTTTAGGAGCGAACTTTCGTTATCGCCTGTGAAATTATTTATCTGGACATCTATACAAGGATTGTATATAAAAGTGCGGAATTAAACCTAATATTAGCACGATTCAATCCCTTATTATATAAAATCGCTTTCCATTATTATTGTCAGATTAAAAACTTGAATATCAACTATATAACATAATATTTTATTTTAATAAAGTCAATATAGGTTTATAAATATTGACAAGTTTTTTCATTATGTTTTATAATATCAAAATCTTAAATAAAAGGTAACTACCGTGGAAAATTATTGAACTCACTTCGCTCGGAACGAAGTTTCAAGGCTGAAAGATAAAGTTTACTAAAACAGACTGTCTACAAAAAACGGAGTAGTTACAATAAAAACGGATTTGAAATTATATTCGATTGATAATTCATAATTTCATGATTTAAGATGAAATTGAGCTAAACCGTTTAAAACCTGTTGCAAGTTTGAGGGAAGTGGTGCTCGGACCGTGATACGATAATTGATCTCTGGAAGAAAAAAGTCCAATTTTTCAGCATGTAAAAATAAACGTTTGAGTGTGTAGTGGCGCATTTGTTGGTTAAACGTTTCATCACCGTATTTATTATCACCGGCAATGGGATGTCCTTTAAAGGCAGTATGTACACGGATTTGATGGGTACGACCCGTTTGGGGTCGCACACGCAATAAGGTCGCGTGAGCAAAGACTTGTTCAATGTTAAACTGACTGACTGCCTGTTTACCCTTGGCACTGACGCGCACAATACGCTCTCCTGATTGCAAAAAATTTTTTTTAAGGGGTGCTTCTATTTGGGTGAAGTGTGGGTTCCAATGCCCTTTTACTAAAGCGAGATACTGTTTATGTATTTCACCAACACGAAATAAATGATGCAATCGTCGCAGCATACTTGTTTTTTTTGCGACCATTAAACAACCAGAGGTATCACGGTCTAAACGATGTACTAATTCTAAATAAGGGGTATTAGGAAATAAAGAACGCAAACTTTCAATCACACCACCGTTAATGCCGCTACCACCATGCACGGCTAAGCCCGATGGTTTATTAATCACTAATAGATGGGCATCTTCATACAAAATAGTATTTGCTAATTCTTTGAGCCGATTTGGGCAATGCTGGTTCAGTTTCTTTGGTTCATACTGTACTGGCGGCAACCGCAATACATCACCGGCCATTAAACGGTAGGTTGGTTTAATACGACCCCGGTTTATACGCACTTCCCCGGTACGCAAAATCCGATAAATATGGCTTCTAGGCACACCTTTAAGGTGGGTATGCAAAAAATTATCAATACGTTGCCCAGCTTTAGCTTCCGAAATGTCCAGATAAGTCACATGATTTGATGGATTCATAATTTATAAGATTATAACAGTTTAGATAACAATTTCATTAATAATTTTTAACATTATACTTAGGGACTTCAAAAAATTATCCCAAGTAGAAACCGAGTTTTTTGGTTCACGAAAAGTAATGAGCGGGATATAAGTTGCCCTCAAAAACCTATTAGGTCTCGAATACCTGACAGGTTTAATGCGTTTCTGAACATCTATAGAACATCAAGTATATATAACATTGCTCCCGACAAGGAAAATGGGAAAATCCCACAAATGTCGGTTGAGCATCACAGTTTTAAGGATAAGGATTAACTTTAATGAAAAGAATTTTGATTAACGCCACACAACCAGAAGAGCTACGTGTTGCCATGGTTGATGGGCAAAGATTGGATAATTTTGACATCGAAACGGCGGGACGCAAACAAACGCGGTCCAACATCTACAAAGGTAAAATTACCCGCATAGAACCTAGCCTTGGCGCAGCTTTTATTGATTTTGGCGTGGAAAGACATGGTTTTTTGCCACTGAAGGATGTCGTTCGCAGTTATTTTGCTGATGAAGAAGTTCAAACGGTTGAAGATTCATCAGTTACCCAATCCAAAAAACAGGAAACAAATGAAGCACCCAAAAATCGCCGCAATATTAAGGATGTACTTAAAGAAAAACAGGAGATCATTGTCCAGGTGGACAAGGAAGAGCGTGGTAATAAAGGGGCGGCTTTGACAACTTTTATGAGTTTAGCCGGACGGTATTTGGTTTTGATGCCTAATAATCCACGAGCGGGAGGGGTATCGCGCCGTATTGAAGGCGAAGATCGTAGTGAAGCACGGGAAGTTTTGAGTACCTTAGAAATACCAACTGGTATGGGGTTAATCTTGCGTACAGCTGGTGTGAATAAAACGGCTGAGGAACTGAAATGGGATTTAGAGTATTTGGTACAGTTATGGAAGGCAATAGAAATTTCCGCTGGGCAGCATAATGCCCCTTTTTTGATTTATCAAGAAAGTAATATCATCATCCGCGCCATCCGTGATTATATGCGTGAAGACACGGGTGAAATTTTGGTCGATAACCAAGCTATTTATAAAGAAGCTTATGGCTTCATGCAAGAAGTCATGCCACAGCATCTTGATAAAGTTAAACTTTATCAGGATAAGGTACCGTTGTTTACGCGTTATCAAATCGAAAGCCAAATTGAATCGGCTTTTCAGCGCGAAGTCAAGTTGCCATCTGGGGGAGCTATTGTACTTGATCATACTGAGGCTTTATTGTCGGTTGACATTAATTCGGCGCGAGCGACAAAGGGAGTGGATATAGAAGAAACCGCGCTCAATACGAATTTAGAAGCCGTTGATGAAATTACAAGACAATTACGCCTCCGAGATTTGGGCGGTTTGGTGGTGATAGATTTTATTGACATGCTCAGTCATAGAAATCAGCGTGAAGTTGAAAGCCGCATGAAAGAGGCGCTGAAAATGGATAGAGCTAGGATACAAGTTGGGCGCATTTCGCGGTTTGGTTTGTTGGAAATGTCGCGGCAAAGACTACGCTCTTCGTTGGGTGAATCAAGTCAGATCGTTTGTCCACGTTGCGGTGGACAAGGTGGAATTCGGGGTGTGGAGTCTTTATCATTGTCCATTCTACGCTTAATGGAAGAAGAGTCAATGAAGGAAAAGACGAATAAAATTGTGGTGAATGTTCCGGTGGAGGTTGCAACCTATCTGCTTAATGAAAAACGCCAGGCGATATTAGAAATTGAAGATCGCCAAAAAATTAATATTGTGCTCATACCTAATCCTAATATGACAACGCCCATGTATGAGATGCAACGGAGGCGACAAGATGAGGAGGTTGGTGAAAAAGTGAGTTATGAACTACTCACAGCGGCTCCGGAATCGTCAATGGAAGATTATAGTGTGTCTGCCAAACCGGAATCACTCAAAGGACCTGCAGTAAAAGGGGATGTACGAACGACTCCCCCGCCCAAAGCAGTGCAACAAAAATCTGGATTTGTGAAAGGTTTATGGGAACGATTGTTTCATAAAAGTCAAGCACCCCAAATGGAGACAGTACGGCCGCCCGGTAAACCGGCAAGCTCTAAAAAACCCAGACGTTCACGTAATGCTTCAAAAACACGTACACCTGCTGTTCCTACAATGCCAACGCCTTCTGAATCCGAAAATTCACAAAAAAAGGACAACAAGAACCGTTCTAATACTTATGCACGTCGTACTCGTCGTCGCAAATAGGGGAATTGGGAATTGACTGAAATTGTTAGAATCAGGATTTGCCTGATTTTAAGATTAACCGAATGAATTAAACCGCAATGATTCTGAAAGTTTTTTTATTTAACGTTTTCAATCAGTTACAATTTTTCAAACCCTTATTGATTTATAAAGAATAGATAGACAAAAGTTTTTTAAAATTTTAGAAACCAAGTTTTTTCAAAAAACTTGGTTTCCGCATATCATAATTATTGTGCATTCAATGCTTGACCATTAAGCTCACGACTTTCTGGTCCCATTAAATAAAGGTATAGGGGCATAATATCTTCTGGTGCTGGTAAGCTCTTTTGATCTTCGCCTGGGTAAGCCGATGCTCGCATGGCAGTGCGTGTTGCCCCAGGATTAATGCTATTGACTCGAATAGTGGTATTCGCTTCAAGTTCATCTGCTAAAATTTGCATCAAGCCTTCTATGGCAAATTTAGAAACAGAGTAGGCACCCCAATAAGCTCTTCCTTTGCGCCCCACACTGGATGAGGTAAAAACAATAGAAGCTTCCCGGGAGCTTTTCATTAAGTTTAAACAGGCTTGTGTTAGTAAAAACGGGGCATTCTGATTGACTTGTATGACTTGGTACCACTGTTCAATATCATAATGTTCTATTGGTGTAAGTGTACCTAGAAGGCTTGCATTGTGGAGCAAACCATCAAGTCGTCCAAACTCCGTTTCTAGGGTGTTAGCCAGGTCTTCATAATCATTGGGACTGGCACCTTCAAGATTCAGGGGATAAATAGCCGGTTGTGGATGTCCGGCTTTTTCAATTTCATCATACACTGCTTCCAATTTGCTGGTAGTGCGCCCTAATAAAATCACAGTCGCGCCGTGTGCTGCAAAACTTTTTGCCGCCGCACGACCAATACCATCACCCGCTCCAGTGACTAAAATAATACGTTTCGCCAGTAGTGCCGGCGGGGGAGTATAGTCAAACATAATCAGTTATCAGTTATCAGTTATCAGTTATCAACGACTTCGTTACTGCATTTCACAATTAATCACGGTATTAGCACCGTATTTTGTGCGATGGGATTTTTTTCAGGATAGTCAAGAGTATAATGCAATCCTCTACTTTCATGGCGAAGTTGGGCTGAACGAATAATTAAGTCGGCTACTAAAGTGAGATTGCGTAATTCAATTAAATCATTAGTCACACGGAAGTGGCTGTAGTATTCATGAATTTCACTATATAATAGATCGACACGGCGTTTGGCACGTTCTAAACGTTTGGAGGTTCGCACAATACCGACATAATCCCACATAAAACGGCGTAGCTCATCCCAGTTATGTGATACAACCACTTCTTCATCAGAATCGGTGACACGGCTTTCATCCCAATCAGGTAAAGATGGTGGTAAGGTAACCTCTTTTAATTGGGCTAAAATATCAAGACTTGCTGCGTGAGCAAATACTAAACATTCCAGTAAGGAATTGCTTGCCATACGATTAGCACCATGTAAACCAGTGAAGGCAACTTCACCGATAGCATATAAACCATCTATATCAGTACGCCCATGGCGATCCGTCATGACACCCCCACAGGTATAATGAGCTGCTGGAACAACCGGAATTGCTTGAGTAGCCATATCATATCCGAGTGCAAGACAGCGCTGGTAAATCATAGGAAAATGATCCATAATAAATGATTTCGGCTTATGACTTATATCAAGGAATACACTATCACAGCCTAACCGTTTCATTTCATGATCAATAGCGCGTGCGACAATATCACGTGGTGCGAGTTCAGCACGCGAGTCATATCGCTGCATAAAAGTATTGCCATCAGGTAATTTAAGTTTACCTCCCTCACCACGCACCGCTTCACTGATTAAAAAAGATTTAGCCTGGGGATGGTATAAACAGGTGGGATGAAATTGGATAAATTCCATATTGGCTACACGACAACCCGCTCGCCACGCCACTGCAATACCATCGCCGGTCGCCACATCTGGATTACTGGTATATAAATAAACCTTACCTGCCCCCCCACTGGCTAATACAATAAAACGGGTACGAATAACAACTACTTTTCCTGTATGGATATTTAATACATACGCACCTAAACATCTAGAAGTAGATAACCCTAATTTGCTACCGGTAATTAAATCAATAGCAATGTGGTTTTCCAAAAAATGAATATTGGAATGGGCATTCACTTTGGTGGATAGGGTTGAAACGATAGCACGACCGGTGGCATCATCAGCATGTATCACACGGCGATAACTATGCCCACCTTCACGAGTGAGGTGGTAATTAATATTACCTTTTGAATCAGAGACTTGCGTAAAAGGCATTCCCTGTTCAATGAGCCAAGCAATACGCTCTGGACCCTGTGAAACTGTGAAATTAACAATATCGGAATCACATAATCCAGCCCCCGCACTGAGTGTATCTTCAACATGAGAAGCGAACGAATCATCTTTACCCAAAACGGCAGAAATGCCACCCTGGGCATATTGGGTACAACCACTTTCGAGTGCTGCTTTTGATAACATAATAACTTTGGCATGGTTAGCTAATTCCAACGCGAGGCTGAGACCGGCAGCACCACTACCAATAATCAATACGTCTGCATTAATAGGTGACATGATATACTTTGTAGTCTTGAGCAAAAAGTTTGAACATCAATATTCATAAATTTCTGAACCATTTGTAGTATTATATTAATAATTTTCATTTGTTTTGTATAAAAAATGATCCAAAAGAATTGGGAAACGCAGTAACGAAGTAATTGGGAATAATGTTTTTTGTAACGACTCAAGGCAACCAGTCAGTCTTGCCCCTACAACAATATTCTTATATTAAGGGCAAGCCCGATTGCTTGTATTAATATTCAGGCGTAGGGCAATTCCTTGTGGTTGCCCTGATTTTTTATTGTCATTAATGAGGAATCTTAGAACATGAGTTCAGGTAAAATTGTACAAATTATTGGTGCCGTAGTCGATGTTGAATTTCCACGTGAGGCTATACCCAAGATTTATGATGCCCTGGTAGTTGAGAAAAATGGCTTGGTTTTAGAAGTGCAGCAGCAATTGGGAGACGGGGTTGTGCGTACCATTGCTATGGGGACTACCGATGGTATGGCTCGTGACTTGGCGGTCACGAACACAGGTAAGGCAATTACTATGCCTGTTGGTCAAAGAGTCCTGGGACGCATTATGGATGTCCTGGGTAACCCGATTGATGAAAAAGGGAGTATTTTTGAAGAAGGTGAAGAAGAAGTCAGGTGGTCAATTCATCGTAAAGCTCCCACGTTTGAAGATCTGTCTTCTAGTCAGGATATTTTAGAAACCGGTATTAAGGTTATCGACTTGATTTGCCCATTTGCTAAAGGAGGAAAAGTGGGTTTGTTTGGCGGTGCCGGGGTTGGTAAAACCGTGAATATGATGGAGTTGATTCGTAATATTGCTATTGAGCATAGCGGTTATTCTGTTTTTGCAGGCGTTGGTGAACGAACTCGTGAAGGAAACGATTTTTATCACGAGATGACTGATAGCAAGGTGCTAGATAAGGTAGGACTGGTGTATGGTCAGATGAATGAGCCCCCTGGTAACCGGCTGCGCGTTGCTTTATCGGGTTTGACGATGGCTGAATACTTCCGCGAAGAAGGACGTGATGTATTATTGTTTATTGATAATATCTATCGTTATACCCTGGCAGGTACGGAAGTCTCCGCTTTGTTAGGTCGTATGCCATCTGCGGTGGGTTATCAACCAACGCTTGCTGAAGAAATGGGGGCCTTGCAAGAACGAATTACCTCGACTAAGACCGGATCGATTACTTCGATTCAAGCGGTATATGTCCCGGCGGATGATTTAACCGATCCATCCCCAGCAACCACTTTTGCTCATTTGGATGCGACGGTGGTGTTATCTCGCCAAGTGGCGGAGTTAGGTATTTATCCTGCGGTGGATCCACTGGATTCTACCAGTCGTCAATTGGATCCATTAGTGGTGGGGCAAGAGCATTATGATGTTGCCCGTCAAGTGCAGGGTACTTTGCAGCGTTATAAGGAGTTGAAAGACATTATCGCCATTTTGGGCATGGATGAATTATCTGAAGAAGATCAGCTAACGGTTGCTCGTGCTCGTAAGATTCAAAAGTACTTGTCACAGCCTTTCTTTGTGGCTGAAGTTTTTACGGGTTCGCCAGGCGAATATGTTTCCCTAAAAGATACTATCAGTGGTTTCAAAGCGATTGTTGAAGGTGAATATGATCATTTACCTGAACAAGCCTTTTATATGATCGGTAAAATTGAAGACGCTGAGAAAAAAGCCGAACATGTTTAATATCTTCACTATTTATCCTCGTTATCTGGAATTTTTTTAGGAATTATCAATATGACAATGACCGTTCATGTCGATATCGTTAGTGCAGAGGCTGAAATTTTTTCGGGTTTAGCCGAAATGGTCATTGCGCCGGCGATACAGGGAGAGGTGGGTATTTTGCCTCTTCATGCCCAGTACATTACTCAATTGACTGAGGGGGCTGTTAGACTCAAAATAAATGATCAGCATGAAGAATCTTTTTATGTGACTGGGGGTATGTTAGAAGTTCAACCTCATAAAGTCACCGTGTTATCTGATACTGCCCTGCGAGTACACGATATTGATGAAAAAGCCGCTTTAGAAGCTAAACAAAATGCAGAAAAACGGTTATCAGATAAGAAAGCCGCCTTTGATCATGCAAAGGCACAAGCAGAATTAGCGAAAGCGATGTTACAATTACGCGCCATTGAAAAGTTGCGAAAACGACTCAAACGATAATGTTTTGGTTTGCTCGTTGAGTTATGGGGTAGGTTTAAATGGTGAAACCTGCCCTATCAAAAATCCTACCAAAGAAAGTGTTTACCAGCGAATATTGACTTTACGTCTTCCCCACCTTTTAGCGGCTTTGAGATTGTTGCCCATATAGATATCAATCCATTTCTTGCGCCGCTTGTGCATTTTATCCAGAACAGTGTACTTACCAGGCAGACCGGAAATTTCTACTTTGGTACCATAAGTTAATCCTTTTTTAATCAAATCAGGCGATACGGCAATAACTTTCATGCCTGGTTTCAATTTGTTGCCTGAGGCGGTTCTGGAATTTTTACCACGCGAGATGTATGCTGTCGCAGTTACATTGATAATACGAGGTTTTTCACCTATTGCCTCGCCTGCTTGTAAAAAAATAAACCCGCCTAGCAAAATCAGTCCAAAAAGATAACGTGTCTTATTAAAAAACATAAATTTAAAAACGGCTCCAATTTGAATACGTCAAAAATACGATTTCTTCAAGAAAGAGTATTTTTAAAAAGTTAAAATACTTTTTCGTACCTACATAATACAATAATAGTCATGATTTTGCAAAAAAAAATCCCCAATCCATCAAAGATGAACTGGGGAATTTTCAAAATCCTCCCTGCAAAGGGAGAAAATGGGGCAGAAAACAAAAATTACATCATACCCATACCACCCATACCACCCATACCACCCATGTCACCTCCTCCTGGCATAGGTGCATGGTCATCCTTTTTCGGCATTTCTGCTACCATCGCTTCGGTAGTGATCATTAATCCTGCGATAGAAGCCGCGTTTTGGAGGGCAGCCCGCGTCACTTTGGTTGGATCTAAAATGCCCATTTTTATCATATCACCAAATTCATCAGTCGCAGCATTGTAACCATAATTCCCTTTACTTTCCGCTACTTTGTTCAATATGACGGAAGCTTCTTGTCCAGCATTGGCTACAATTTGACGTAGTGGTTCTTGCATGGCACGAAGGGCAATTTTAATCCCCATATCTTGTTCGTTGTTTGCACCTTTAAGATTCTTAACACCTTCTAGCGCACGTATTAATGCGACACCACCACCAGGAACGACTCCTTCTTCAACCGCAGCACGAGTCGCATGTAGTGCATCTTCTACACGCGCTTTCTTTTCTTTCATTTCAACTTCGGTTGCGGCGCCGACTTTAACGACAGCTACACCGCCTGCTAATTTAGCCACGCGCTCTTGCAGTTTTTCTTTATCATAATCAGAAGTGGCTTCTTCAATTTGAGCGCGAATCTGACTAACGCGACTTTCAATGTCATTTGAATTACCGGCACCATCAATAATGATGGTGTTATCTTTAGTAATATTGATGCGCTTGGCACTGCCTAAGTCTTCTAAAGTGGTTTTTTCTAAACTCAAACCCACTTCTTCTGCGATCACTTGTCCACCGGTTAAGATAGCAATATCTTGTAACATGGCTTTACGGCGATCACCAAAACCTGGGGCTTTGACGGCGGCGACTTTGACGACACCACGAATATTGTTAACCACCAAGGTTGCCAGGGCTTCGCCATCGACATCTTCAGCAATAATGAGCAGCGATTTACCGGCTTTAGCAACCCCTTCTAAAATTGGTAACATGTCACGAATGTTGGAAATTTTCTTATCGTGCATTAGAATCATTGGACTTTCTAGCTCGGTCGCCATCGTTTGTTGATTGGTGACAAAATAGGGAGATAGGTAACCACGATCAAATTGCATTCCTTCGACAACATCCAATTCATTATCTAATGCAGAACCTTCTTCAACGGTAATAACACCTTCTTTACCGACTTTATCCATGGCTTTCGCAATAATTTCACCAATAGATTCATCAGCGTTGGCGGAAATCGTACCTACTTGAGCAATGGCTTTGTCATCAGTACAGGGCCTAGACAATTTTTTCAGTTCTGCCACAGCGGCAACAACGGCTTTATCAAGACCGCGTTTGATATCCATTGGGTTCATACCCGCAGCCACGGATTTTAATCCTTCCGTCAAAATAGACTGAGCTAAAACGGTCGCGGTGGTGGTGCCATCACCGGCTATATCGGAAGTTTGGGAAGCGACTTCCTTAACCATTTGGGCGCCCATGTTTTCAAATTTATTTTCTAATTCAATTTCTTTTGCGACGGAGACACCATCTTTTGTGACAGTTGGTGCGCCAAAAGATTTGTCAAGTACCACGTTACGACCTTTAGGTCCCAGGGTGACACTCACAGCTTTGGCCAAAATGTTGACCCCTGCAATCATTTTTTGACGTGCATCATCAAAAAAACGTACTTCTTTAGCAGCCATAATATTTTTTTCCTATTGTAATGTGTTCAAATAACGGGTTATAGGTTAAATTAACCTTCGATAATTCCCATGATGTCTTCTTCGCGCATGACCAGCAACTCTTCACCTTCGACTTTCACTTCGTTACCGGAATACTTGCCGAATAAAACGATGTCATCAACCTTGACATCAAGGGGACGTACATTGCCGTTATCCATGATTTTGCCCTTGCCCACAGCTAGCACTTTGCCACGGATAGGCTTTTCAGTAGCAGAGTCTGGAATAACGATTCCACCTGCTGTTTTTCTTTCTTCTTCAACACGTCTGACAATGACCCGATCATGTAGGGGACGAATTTGCATAAAATGTTTTCCTTCAAAAAATTGGTTTGTTAGCACTCGCATTCAGTGAGTGCTAATAATAGGGATTGATCAATTTAAGTTCAAGAGTTAGTTGAAAAAAAATTTTAAATTGATGTATAAAAAGAAAATGTTTTTGGTATAGGGAATTGATTCCACCCCCCTTTTGCTAAGGCAAAATAGGTTGCAGTGAAGCCATTATTTTTAATTGTTATTTCTAATTCCCAATTAAAAAATCTTTAATTGCTTTTAAGGAATTTTATTTCATCAATCTGTTATACTCAGTCGTTCAAAAAAAGGTTATTTTTTAGTAGATTAATAGATGTTCAGAAAAATAACTTCATACGAGGGCAACCACAAGGGATTGCCCCTACATTGAACGAAACAACTGTTAAATCCCAATTACTTCGTTTTACAATTCCCACACAGGCTTTACGACTTCTTCATTGTGCATAGCTTTGGTCGCATCTGAAATCAGCTTATGAATGGACGAAATTAATTGCTCTTGATTATAAGATTCTTTTTGAAAAATTGTTTCTACACGCTTATTTAAAAGTGCCAGTTCTTCAGCACTCAGGTATTGCGCCGTCAGGATGACAACCGGCGTAGAACACCATTTTTCATTATCTTGCAAACAGGCAAGAAATTCAAATCCATCCATTACGGGCATATTTAAATCCAACATAATCAATGCCGGTTTTTTATGCTCAAGGTGGGCAAGTGCTATCTGTCCATTTTCAGCCTGAAAAACGCGCAAACCTTGTTTTTCAATAAGAAAAGCTAGAGTATTGCGGAATATTTTATCATCATCCACGACCATGACTAAACCGGTGGAATCTTCACTGAAATGGTATTTTCTAAAATAGCAGCCAATTGATTAGATGCCATGCCTTTCTCAATGCAATCTGTCGCACCCATCGCATAGCCCTTCTGTTTATCTTCCACCATGCTAATCATAATCACTGGGATGGAGGCTAGAAGTGAATTGTTTTTGAGAGCCGAGAGTATTTGCCATCCTTCTTGATGAGGCATTTGAATATTAAGCAAAATGGCATCAGGGCGAAGTTTGTAAGCGAATTTAACACCTTCTTTTCTATTTGCTGCCACTGCCACTGCATAACCTAGTTTGCTCAACTCTTCTTTTAGCGACTTTCGTATTGTGACATCGTCATCAATGATCAAGACAATGCCATCTCCCTCTATTTTTGAAAGTTCTGAGTATGATTCGGCAAATGCCTTCGATGTTGTCACTTTGGCATCTATCGGTAAAGACAAAGTGAATGTGCTACCTTGTCCAAATTCGCTTTTAACTTGAATGCTACCCCCGTTTTTTGAAAAAACGAGATTTCTCGGAACAATTCTAATTCTTATGGATTTTTGTAGGACGAAGCTATGTGTTCGCCATGAGGGTATAGAAAGCCAGGGCAGACACTAAAAAATGCCCCTACAAAAATCCGAAAACTTGATTGCTCGAAGTATATAAACTACTCAATCGAAGTAAAAAGCGACTCACTAATCAATTGATGAAAATACAAAATTAACTCATTCTGATTATAAGCATCTTTTTGTAATATAGTTTTGACATGAAGATTCAAACGCGCTTGTTCTTCCGCAGTAAGATTTTTCGCGGTGACAACTAAAATCGGGATAGAACGCCATTCTTCATGCTTTCTCACTTGATTAATAAATTCAAATCCATCCATTACTGGCATATTGATATCTAATAGAATAAACGTCGGCATTTTATTCTCTAGTTGTTTTAAAGCATCTTGTCCATTTTTTGCTTGTAAAACATGCCACCCTTGCCCTTCAAGAAGATAAACCAAATTTGCACGCCAGGTTTTGTCATCATCAACCACCATAGCTAAAGCCGTTGAATGATCAACAATATGGTATTTTTTTAAAATCGCTGTTAATTGACTACGCACCAGACTTTTATCAATACAGTCTGTGGCATCCATAGCGTACCATTGATTTTCATCCGTTCCCTTTGTAATCAAAATCACTCGAACCGAAACAAAAAAAGCGTTATTTTTCAAAGTGGATAACACCCGCCATCCTGAAATATCAGACATATTGACGTTAAGAATAATTGCATGGGGGGAAAGTTTATAAGCCATCTGGATACCTTCATCTCCATTATTTGCCACAGCGATGTTATAACCAAGTTGATTCATATCATGTTTAATCCATTCACGTCTACTGGCATCATCATCAATGACTAGAATAGTTCCTATCTTTAAAGGAGCTGGTCCAGAAGGGCTATCAATCGGTGTTGCCATCACCTGGGCTGGTAAATAGAGGGTGAATGTGCTACCTTGTCCCAATTCGCTATTAACCTGAATCATGCCGCCCATTATTTGAACAAATTGTTTGGTAATTGCTAAACCTAGCCCTGTCCCTCCGTAGCGACGTGTTGTAGAACCATCGGCTTGAATAAATGGCTGAAAAATTCTATCGATTTGTTCGTCTGTCATACCAATGCCATCGTCAGCCACACAGAAAATGATCCATTCCAGCCTGTCCTTTCGTATTTGGTGGTTCACCTTAAAGCGGATAGTGCCTTGTTCAGTAAATTTAGCGGCATTACTGAGTAAATTTAACAGTATTTGACGTAATTTGGTGATATCTGTCTGCATTTCACTTAAATTATCATCAATGACTGTTTTCAAAATATTATTCTGTTTTTCAACCAATGGTTGAACGGTAGAGACAATGTCATTAATAACCGTCATTAGATCAAAAGTTTCATGATACAAATCTATCTTACCTGCTTCGATTTTAGACAAATCAAGTACATCATTAATTAATCCCAATAAATGTTTCCCTGCTGCCTGAATTTTTTGTAAATCTCCAATCAAATCGGTTGGCCCTAAATCTTCCGCATCCTCTTGTAACATTTCGCTATAGCCAATAATGGCATTTAAAGGGGTACGCAATTCATGGCTCATATTGGCTAAAAACTGACTTTTAGCCAGGTTAGCGTCTTCTGCGATTTTTTGCGTTTGTTCAGCTTTATTTTTAGCCAATAACAGTTCTGCGGTACGTTCTTCCACTCGCCGTTCTAATTCGTTGCGGGCATTTAAGAGTTCTTTGGTACGTTCTTGAACTTTATGTTCCAAATCAATTTTATGCTGATGATCTTGTTCAATAAAACGAACATAAGATTTAATTCGAGCAATTAATTGCTGAGTGTCAATGGGCTTAGTAAGATAATCAGCCGCTCCAATAGCAAAACCTTTTTGCCGAAATTCTTCCGATTTATAAGCAGCCGTCAAAAATACAATGGGAATATGTTGCATTTTTTGGCGTGTGCGAATGAGTTGAGCAGTTTCAAAACCATCCATATGTGGCATTTGTACATCAAGAATAATTAAATCTACCGGTTGTTTCATAAGGAGTTTTAGGGCAGCACTTCCAGAATCTGCTTCTAAAATATGCACATTAAGATATTCTTTAATTAAAGTGTGCAAAGTAAAAATATTATTTTTATTGTCATCAACGATGAGTATATTTATCATTAATTATCAATTATCAGTTATCAGTAAAAATCAGTTATCAAACAAAAGGGATTTAGAAAAGGCTTAACGGAGATGAATTGTCCAACCGGTTCGTTGATTGCTTTTGCAACTGCGCCGAATACTTCGGCATGGGTGGACGACAGTCTGGGGAACGCTATAGTGTTTATACCAAGCATTTTTTGAGGGCTTTACAGAATCAGGCGCATTTAAGCATCACTGATTTGTTTACGCAAGTTCGCAAAGATGTGATACAAGAAACTCAAAGTGAAACTCAACAAATGCCTTGGGAATCAATGTCTTTGACTGATCGGTATGGAATAAAAAACAACATCATCGCTTAGAGTTACTATAGCATTTTCCGATTGAGTAAAGTACAGATATATATTATTTTTAGATATTTTATAACTTAGGAGGTTCTTAGTTGAAAATTATTTTTGTACTCAACCTAATGTGTTCAAAAAATGTTTTTTTGAAGCCTTTTTCGACTTGGCGACTCGAACCTGAAATCCGCCC
>QNES01000085.1 GCA_003645255.1 Gammaproteobacteria bacterium | reverse complement strand
TTCTCAAAAAAATCTCGCACCCATTTGCTTTGTGCTTTACTCCACTGATCACGTTTGAAAAAGCATATCCCTTCTTGTTCCAATGCAGGGAGAAAATTTTCGTTCAGTAAACTATATTGCTCTCTTACAAATTCATGGGCAGCTATACTAATACGATTCAGTATTTCTTGTGGAAATAAATTATCCGGTCCAGTTTGCACAGAACCTGCGACGACTTTTTGTTTTAAACCTGCCACCCGTAATTCAAAAAATTCATCAAGGTTAGTACTGGCAATACATAAAAACCGTAATCGCTCCAACAAGGGCATACTTTGATCTTTAGCTTGAGCTAATACACGATGATGGAAAGCCAATAAGCTTAATTCACGGTTGATATAAAGTTCTGGACGGCTTAGATCAATCTCTTCTTGAGAACTATTTAACTCAATAGGATTAACCTTTTTATTGACGTTTTTTGGAATAAGATTCATGCTAATATCTGTTAGTAATACGCCTGGACTTTTAATGATTTACAATTTATCAATATCTAAAATCAAACCCTCTCGTGCAATATGACAATCCATATTGGAATTACGTTCAAGAATCAGTTTGACAGCAGATCGGTGTAGTTCTTCTATCTTGATATCATCATAGTTAGGATCAACATGGAATAAATACAACTGCTTAACATTTGCATCAGCGGCAAAATTAGCCGTGTCAATATAACAAGAGTGTCCCCACCCTCGTTTCTTGGCATAATCATCGGGTGTATACTGTGCATCATGGATAAAAACATGAGCATCCCTAATGCTTTCCACCGCGTTAGCCAATTCCTCCGCCTGCATGGCTTTTACGAGTTGTAATTCTTCATCTGACATATCTTTTTCGCGATCAGCGATAGTCTGATCTATAAACTTAAGTTCATTGTCGGAAGCATACACAATTGTTTTATCATGTACCTGAATACGGTAGCCAAATGTACTACCTGGATGGTGTACATTAAACGTTTCTATCTTAAACGGCCCATATTCTAGTTGACTATAGTTCGCCTTCAAATAACGAATATCGGCCATCCAAGTTTCAACTTCAACAGGGAAATAGGGATCAATCATTTGTCCCGAAATGCGTTTTTCTATTTCTTGTTGACTTTCGCCTGGTCCATAAATATTAATCTTCCACCCCGGTATAAACGCAGGTACAAAAAAAGGTAAGCCAGAAATATGATCCCAATGGTAATGGGTCAAAATAATCGTCAGTTCTTTGATGTCCTGTTGTGCCATCAATGCTTGCCCAAGTGGAATAATCCCGGAGCCACCATCACAAATCAGTAGATGATTATCTACTCGCAATTCAACACATGAGGTATTGCCTCCCACGCGCATGTGGCTTCCAAACGGGGCTGGGTAAGAACCACGAACACCCCAGAAGCGTATATAATTCAATGTGTTAGCACTCATAATTCATGCAAGATTCGTTTTTTATTAGTTATCGAATTTAGGTGGATTCTTTGAAAGAATATACCCGTTTTAAAGAAATACTATTTTTCAAAAAATAGTATTTCTTACACGCTTGATATGATAATTTTTATAAGAAATCACCTTAACGCCAGATGTGAGTAAATACATTTTCAATCCTAGCAGTAATGGATATAAGTCTTTAGCCTGATCATTTCGGTTGAATATCAACATATTTACAAACGAGATCACGAATTTCTTTAAAACGTAATGGCTTTATCAGAAAATCGATAGCACCTAATTGTTTTGCAACTTGGCGATCTTGTGCATAATCTTTAGAAGTCACCATAATAACAGGCGTATCTTTTTGATGGGCAAGATTCCGTAATTCTCTTAGTAAGCTCAGTCCATCCATCCCAGGCATAATGATGTCTAAAAACAACAAATCTGGTTGATGTTCTTGCAAATAAGGGAGTGCTTCTGCTGAAGATTTGAACCCAATAAAATTAACAGCCAATGCTTCAACGCTGAACTGATACACAGAAATTGAAGTTGTACTGTCGTCTACGACCATAATAGTTGGCATTTTATCAGTCATAAAATTAAACCCATCAATTGTTTATCCGGTGGGTGATTGAATAGAATAGTTATTCGTCAATTAAAATGAAAAAAAATAGTCAGTTGTCTTTGCCAATTGGGAAGCTTTATGAGTCATTGGCGATTAATTTAAAGTCATTCATTCACAAGTTACCGATTCAAGTTCAGAGCCTTTAAACTTTTTCTTAAAGGTATTGAGTAACTGACTTTGATCGGAATGTATTTTAACATTTAACCAGTATTTTGTCTGACTTTTATAACGTTTTTGGCTCTTAACATTTTTGTATCCTAAAGCTATTAATTTTTCAAGACGTTGTTTAGCATAAAAGGATTGATGATAAAGACCCAATGAAATAGCGTTATTAAATCTGCCTTTTGTAACAATCGCATGATCTTTTATACCCTGTTGATTGAGACGTTGTTGATTACGGCGGGCGGCAGTTCGACTTTCAAAGGATGGCAAATACACCCAAGTCGATTTTAACACTTGCGTTTGACGATTTTGTAGCTTTACACTGACATTTTTTTGTTTTTTTAGCCAGTTAGCGATTTTTTGAGTCGCTTTTAAGTAAGAATAGGCTCCAATTTGAAAACAAGCCAGAGATTTTTTAGTTTGCTTTAACTCTGTAGTTGATGCAACCGCTATTTCTTTATCCTTTGATTTATCAAAATGAGATAAAGGTAAACCAGCCGCCTGTTGTAAAGTTGATGACACGGTTGTATTTTTCGATGTGGCTTGGTTTTCTCCTACCGGTTTTGTTGAATGATTAATTGCCTGTATTGGTGTCAGGGGGGATTTTTTAGCTTGAATATCGTTTATACTTGTTGAAAAAGTTGGGGAGGATGTTGTACCACCAGAGGCAGGTAGCCGGGTTAATGCCACCGTTGCCTGGTCATTTTCGGCATCAGCAATATTAGACTGATGTTCATTGAGTAAAACCAATCGTGGCAAATCATTTGCGTCCGAATTAGAGTACTCAATGACATGATTAAATTGCTCCGGTTGCCATGGTAGCATCGGTAACAACCCAAGTTGCCAAATCAAACCGCCCATATTTAATAATAATAGTAATAAAGCCAAAGTTCTCATAACGATTGTTTTACCACGACCGATAAGCCCTGTAGCACCAAATCAGATTGCAGCCGATAGGGCCTTCGCAATAATGGCTCCAGTGCATAAGCACTACCACCTGTGAGTATCAATATAACCTTTTTTCCTGATTTTTCCAAAGTATTTATGACGTATTCTAATAAACCTATGATGGCATATAAAGTACCCAAAGTGATACCCGTTTGTGTATCGTGTGCTAAAAATAATTTCCCTGACAGGTTTTCAAAACCTGTCAACTTTGGCTCTAACGCATACGTATCCCTTTTCAAGGCATTATACATCGTCATCACCCCTGGCAGAATAAGCCCACCTTGATGATAACCATCAGCTGATAGCACATCCAATGTCACCGCCGTTCCACAATCAACCACACAAAGGGGACCTGTTTCCAATTGGTAGCCACCAATTAAAGCTAACCAGCGATCAATACCTAGCTGTTCAGGATTTTGATAACCATTTTTGACCCCACATTCTGCACGGGCTGTTTTTAGAAAGGTGGGTTTCAGTCCCCAATGGGATTTAACCCAGTGGGAAAGAATTTCCGCCTTTTGTGGTCCCGCCACGTTGGATACCCAAACACTTGATGGTATATTAAGCATTAGCCACGCTTGTGTCAATAGGTTATTTAATTTATCATCCTGATACGATAGGCGTTTTTGGGATCCTAAACTATCTTGATCAAAAACAGCCCATTTTATTGAACTATTGCCCATATCAACCAATAGCATCATAAGCGCAAACTCACCTCACCATAAACATAACGTCGTGTTTGATGACCGACTTGTAATAATAAAGCACCTTGCTCATCAATCCCACAAGCCGTACCTTTTACATATTCCTTATTTTTAATAATGGAATTTAAATCCCTCTTTTTTAAACGAAGCGGGATTTCTAATGTCACCCGTTGCCCATAACTCAGATCAAAATGATACCAATCATCTCGAAAAGCCGTTAATCCTACCTGTGGATAGATTAACAAAGTTTGCAGACATTGATCAATTAATTTTGCTGCTAACGTATTGCGTGAAATAGACGAATGTTCCAATATTGTATATAAATCTATCCAGGGTTGATTGATAGTTTTGGTATCGAATAGTTTAACATTAATGCCTATACCATAGACAATATCGCATCCATTTCCACAACGACTTTCTAATAATAGACCGGCTACTTTGCGACCCTGCCATAAAATATCATTAGGCCACTTAATGCCTATGTCAGTCGCTCCTAACATCAGTAATACCCGTACCACAGTCACTGCCAGGGCAATATTCAAAGCTGATAAGGGTTTATCTAGGGTAGCATAATGTTGTTTAAAAGACAAGCATAGCCCACTGGCATAAGGTGAAATCCATTGCCGCCCTTGTCGCCCACGCCCTGCTGTTTGATATTCCGCTAAACAGGCATAAGGCACCGCATCAAAATATTGTGTTAGTGCATAATGATTAGTCGAATCTAAGACGGAATGAATTTCCAATCGTTTCAATCGTTGCCTGGTGACAACTGGGAGTGCGCTTAAAATAGTCGTGCGATCTAATAATTCTACCGGTTCAGCTAATTGGTAGGTGTTAGCTGTTGGTGAATGTAACCTAATGCCATAAGCCATTAAGGTTTTGATCGCTTGTTCTAACTCTATCGCACTTAGTGTCAATTGTTTAATCAATTGTTCAGTTGTATATTGACACCCATCAGCGAGTATCTGCAAAATTTGATGATACATTTATATATAATTGTGAATGGTGAATTACGAATTGTGGATTATATAATTAAAATATAATTATCAGTTAATTATAATATTTAGAGGCACCAAAAATAATAAAAAAAATAGCATTTTTTCAAAAAAGGGTATTTTTATCGGGCACAATTTAAACTTTTATTGTTTCCCACTATTCTGAAATTCGTTGTACTTTATTAATGCCCATTATTAAAGGGCGAAAGGCGCGTCCATCTCCACTAAAAAACCGCGAAAAACCTTCATAATATTCTAAACGCAAAATTTGGATAGTTACAATTGCCCCTTCTAATATGATAATAAAAAGGTTACCTAAAATAATGACTAGCCAATTAGCAGGGCTTTCCATCATATTTGCTAAGGTAAACACTGCAATTGCTAAGGCTGCATGATTAAGACTGAATGCCGCTACACGTAAAAATGATAGCGTGTTTGCCAGGTAATTAAGGATGGATTCTAACCCTTCAATTAAAGTGACTATGAAACGTTCAGTTAACGGGAGTCGATTTTCATACCATTTATAAGCGAAAATGATAAATAGAGGAAGTAATACTACCAGTTGTTGATTGTTATCAAAAGTACCCGTTGTCATCCATTGATAGATGGCATAAAATCCCCCTAAATATAAAAATATACCTACAACGCCGGTATGGTTAAACAGGGCAGCAGCATAATTTCTTTCTCGCCACCGATTCACAATGGTAATAATGGTTGCCATTAAAATAAAACTCATGCCCCAGTATAGGGCAATAGTTAGCATTAAGATGGGGTGGTGAATGGGTGAAAGCCACAGAGCCGGCAGTAAGACTTCTTCAAAACCAAAAATACTCCCATATAAAAAGCCAAAAAAGATGGATGATAATCCGGCAATAATAAAAAACGGGGTAAAACTTTTCAATTTTTCACGCCAATACCAACCTGCGAAGGCAATCAATGCCCCATGTCCCACATCGCCAAACATGCTACCAAACATTAGTATAAATGTGGTAGCAAATAAAAATGTCGGATCAAATTCACCATAGCGAGGTATGCCATAATTTTTGATTAATGCAATGTACGGTGCGAATAGCTTATGATGGCGTATCAAAGAAGGTACTTGTGGATATTCTGATGGGGAAGGTTGACGAGTATTCAGAACAAAAGGGCAATTCAATTTTTCCAAGAGCGAAATTTCCAACCTAGGCAAATCAATTCTGGGAATCCAGCCCTCAATTAAAGCAAGTTGTCCTTGCCCCCTTAACGTTTCCGTTAATTGGGCGTAGGCAGCAGCCGCACTTAACGTTTGATAGGCGTTATCTAAAATAGCCTTTTTTTCTTCAGTCAATTCTTTTATAGTGGCTGTCACCGCATCCGTTTGTTCTTGTAATTGTGCGAGTTGTGCGGTTAAATCGGCATGGACTTGTTGAGGGTGATTGTGAAATTGTGTTGGAATAATCAGTGCTTGAAAATCTGCATGTTCTAGGATAGCATGGACTTTATCTTGATGATCTAAAGGACCTGCCACGACAAAATACGCCGTATGTTCATCACGATGGAAAATATCTATAAAATGTTCTGCTATGGCAATGGCATCAATCAAATGCTCAAGATTTTCAACCGGCACGGTGCCAATATGTAGATTTAAAAATTGCTTAGGCTCTTGAAAGCATTTTAAATCTAAGTCTAAGGAGACAAAGGTTTGTAGGGTTTCAAGTAATTGTTGTAAAGCAATGCCTTGTTCATTAAAGTGGTGTAATTGTTCTTCCAGTTTAGATAATTGCAGCCAAATTTTACCTAACTGATTATTGACTTTTTTTAATTCCATCAAATCAATGACGCGATAAGAATCAGTGTCAGGCGGGGGCGCAAAAGAGATACGAGCTAAAATTTTATCCAAACGACTACGCGCTTGATTAAAAAGGTTGCGAAAATCTTCTCCAAAACGAGTTGGCAATTGTTCAGCAACCGCCTCAGTCGCTTCCGGATTAAACAAACCGTAATTTGCTAACACAGCAGCCGCTAAGGGAACATCCTCAGTCAATAGCTTGAGGGAAACATATTGCATTTCAAGCGGTTTAAACATAATTTTTAATGGTTAATGGTTAATGCAGAAATCCCAAAAATTGATTACTCAGAGTCTAAATTTATTTGGCGAATATAGCATAAAACGTCATAAAAAGTCAACTTTTTAGTAATTAAGTAGGTATACAAAAGTATTTTAATATTTTCTATTTTTAAAATCCGTTAATAATCAATGCTTTAGCATAAAACAAAAATGTTAAAATATGTACTTAGGAATGAGATTTTAAAAACTGAAAAAACTTTTAAGCCAAACCTGCCATGTTTGATAGGATACAAAGAATGCTATTATTGAGCTGAGAATTTTACTTAATCAATATCAACAAAAGAAATATCAATAAACCAGAATGAAAACAACAACTTGCGATAATCACGAGCCTAATTTTTTAAGGGTTGAAGAAGCTTTACACAACATTGAGCAAAATTTAAAACCGATACGAGGTGAAGAGCAACTGGCAATTCGCAGCGCATTGGATCGTATTTTGGCTGAAGATGTGCTATCGCAAATTAATGTGCCACCATACAACAATTCTGCAATGGATGGTTATGCAGTGCGTGGCGCAGATTTACCCACGAAGGACAAGGCGGTATTGACTCTCGTTGGGAGCTCATTAGCCGGGCGACCCTGTGTAGAAGCCATTCAGGCAGAACAATGTGCCAGAATATTTACCGGTGCAGTCATACCCGCAGGTACCGATACGGTTATTATGCAAGAACATGTTGAAAAACAAGGAGATACCATTATCATCGGTGCTGAACATAAACCTGGGCAACATGTTCGTCCACTTGGAGAAGACATCGCGGTTGGTCAAGTGGTGTTAAAGGCGGGTAAACGCTTATCGCCGGCGGATATTGGTTTGTTAGCATCTTTGGGGATTCCTGAAGTTAAGGTGAAACGCCGCCTACGAGTCGCCTTTTTTTCGACAGGTGATGAATTATGCGCCGTTGGTGAAGTCCCACAGTCTGGTCAAATTTATGATAGCAATCGTTACACACTCTATGGTATGTTAAATCGTTTAGGGGTTGATATCATTGATATGGGCATAGTGCTGGATAAACCTGAAGACATTGAAAACGCCTTCTTATTAGCGGCAAGTAACAATGATGCGATTATTACATCAGGCGGTGTCTCAGTGGGAGAGGCTGATTATGTGACAGATACTTTGCGCCGCCTTGGTGAGGTCAATTTTTGGAAAGTCGCCATGAAACCAGGGAAACCTTTGACTTATGGCAAAGTTCAGGGGGCTGTTTTTTTTGGCTTACCCGGTAATCCTGTGTCTGCTATGGTGACATTTTATCAATTTGTACAATCGGCTTTACAGCGCATGATGGGTCAAGAGTCAGTGACACCGATACGGTTCACCGTACCTTGTATTTCTCCATTGAAAAAAAGCCCTGGGCGTATGGAATTTCAACGTGGTATTCTCCAAACTGGTGAACAAGGGCATTTAGTGGTCCGTTCTTCAGGAAAACAAGGTTCAGGTATTCTGAGTTCAATGAGTCAAGCAAATTGTTTTATCATTTTGCCGCTAGAATGTGGCAAAGTAGCGGCGGGTAGCGATGTGTTGGTGGAACCGTTTGAACTAGGCTGATGGGAATTGGGAATTGGGATAAATAGTTTCACAAGGGCGAACATTTTCGTTCACCCCTATGTCAAATATTTCATTATTTGTAAATAAATCCTATTTTTTTCAAAAATTTTTAAAGACACTATTTCACAATTAAATATGAATGAAATAAACAAAGTCGTACTCGCCTATTCAGGCGGCTTAGATACTTCTATTATTCTCAAATGGTTACAAGATGAATATCACTGTGAGGTGGTTACCTTTACGGCTGATATTGGGCAAGGGGAAGAACTAGAACCCGCCCGCACTAAGGCGAAAGCCTTTGGTATAAAAGAAATTTATATCGAAGACTTGCGCGAAGAATTTGTTCGCGACTATGTGTTCCCCATGTTCCGCGCTAATACTATTTACGAGGGCGAATATTTATTAGGCACCTCCATTGCGCGTCCCCTGATTGCAAAACGTTTAGTTGAAATCACGCATCAAACCGGAGCTGATGCTATTTCACATGGCGCGACGGGAAAAGGGAATGATCAAGTTCGTTTTGAATTAGGTGCTTATGCCCTAAAACCAGATATTAAGATCATCGCCCCTTGGCGTGAATGGGATTTAAACTCACGCAAAAAGCTTTTAGATTATGCACAGCAACATAGCATACCGATTGAAATGAAACGTGGCAAACAATCTCCCTATTCAATGGATGCGAATTTGCTACATATTTCTTATGAGGGTGGTTTCCTTGAAGACCCATGGCTTGAGCCGGAAGAAGAAATGTGGCGTTGGAGTATTTCACCAGAAAATGCGCCTAATAAACCAACGACATTGGAATTAGAATTTGTGAAAGGCGATATTGTTGCTATTAATGGGCAAGCCATGACACCTGCCAAAGTCTTAGCTTATTTAAATCAGGTAGCGGGGGAAAATGGGGTTGGACGATTGGATCTCGTCGAAAACCGTTATGTGGGAATGAAATCACGAGGCTGTTATGAAACGCCAGGCGGAACTGTCATGCTGAAGGCACACCGCGCCATTGAATCTATTACATTGGATCGTGAAGTGGCTCACCTCAAAGATGAATTGATGCCCCGTTATGCGAGTTTGATTTATAACGGCTACTGGTGGAGTCCTGAACGTCAATTGTTACAAACATTGATTAATAACTCACAAATCAATGTCAATGGCAAAGTCCGCTTGAAGGTTTATAAGGGCAATATCATTATCACCGGACGCCATTCCGAAAGTCACAATTTATTTGACCCAACGATTGTTACCTTTGAAGACGATGAAGGTGCCTATAATCAAAAAGATGCGGAAGGATTTATTAAACTTAATGCGTTACGAATGCGTATTGCGGCGCGATTAAAATAAGGAAAAATAATTTTTTTCTGGTTCCCACGCGCCTGCGTGGGAATCCAGTCTCGACGCGCCAGCGTCGTTAGTTTTTGATAGTTGTTTCGGAAATGGAATGAACGGTAAAATATAACAAACTAAAAATATTTATGTCGCTTTTTGCTTAAACGGCATCATTTGTATAAATTATTTTTTCTGAGACACTTAATCATTAGTCATTAACAATTCACAATTAATTAAAATGCTGACTTTGACTCAACCAGATGATTGGCACCTACATCTACGTGATGGCATCAGTATGACTTCTATTATTCCTGCCACCAGTCGTTGTTTTGCCCGTGCCTTAGTCATGCCTAATTTAAAGCCGCCAATTACGACTTGTGCTCAAGCACTTGATTATCGGAAACGTATTTGTGCAGCAACGGCACCCACTAGCCACTTTAATCCGCTAATGACACTTTATCTGACTGATAATACACCTATAGCAGAAATCGCCAAAGCGAAGGATAGCACACATATTATGGGTGTCAAGTATTATCCTGCTGGTGCAACGACTCATTCAGAAGCAGGTGTCACTGATTTGCGGCGCGTATGGACCATACTCGAAGCCATGCAAACTTATGAGCTGCCCTTATCAATACATGGTGAAGTCACGGCTACCAGTATAGATATTTTTGATCGTGAAAAAATCTTTATAGAACAGATACTGGATCCTTTATTGGATGATTTTCCCAAACTCAGGGTTGTATTAGAACATATTACCACACTGGAAGCGGTTGAATATGTTTTTAGTAAAAACCATCATTTAGCGGCAACCATTACTGCTCATCATTTATTAATGAACCGCAATGAATTATTCAATGGTGGTATTCGCCCCCATCATTATTGCTTGCCCGTGTTAAAACGCGAATCGCATCGTCAAGCATTGTTGATGGCTGCGACTAGTGGCAATCCTAAGTTTTTTTTAGGAACAGATAGTGCGCCTCATGCAGTGGGGGCTAAGGAATCTGCGTGTGGTTGTGCTGGAATTTATACCGCGCCGGCGGCATTAGAATTATATGCAGAAGCTTTTGAACAAGTACAAGCATTGGACAAATTAGAAGGATTCGCCAGTTTTTATGGTGCCGATTTTTATCGCTTACCTCGTAATACAGAAACCGTGACATTAGAAAAACGGACTTGGCAAATGCCACCTGATTTCGATTTCGGCAAAGAAAAAGTCGTACCCTTGCGAGCCGGTGCTAACATTTATTGGCAACAGGTGCAAACATGAAAGTTTTCACAAAAACACGACTCATAGCTAAACGTTTTCGGGGATTTTTGCCGGTGGTGGTTGATGTAGAAACGGCGGGGCTTAATCCAGAGCGTGATGCCTTATTAGAAATTGCCGCTGTGACATTGCAAATTAATCACCAGGGTTTATGGCAACGCCATGAAACCCATTTTTGTCATCTGATTCCTTTTGATGGGGCTAATCTTGATCAAAAAGCACTTGATTTTATTGGGGTTGATCCTTATCACCCCTTTCGTTTCGCCGTGCCAGAATCTCAGGGCTTAGAGATTATTTTTAAACCAATACGCCAGGCGATAAAAGCGCATAAATGCACCAGGGCTATTTTGGTGGGGCATAATGCTTCGTTTGATTTAAGCTTTATTAAAGCGGCAACTTGTCGCACCGGTATTAAAAATCCCTTTCACCGGTTTAGCACCTTTGATACCGCCACCTTAGGGGGACTGGCTTTTGGACAAACCGCCCTGGCGCGGGCAGTGCAAAAATCTGGCATGGCATGGGATAGTAGCGAAGCGCATTCCGCCATTTATGATGCCGAGCGTACCGCAGAGTTATTTTGTACTATTGTCAATTTGTGGGATAAAAACTGTAACTAACCTGACTTGCTGGAGCAAATTTTTGAATATAACAAATCCGATTTTACAAAAAATCGGATTTCTAATATTGCTATTTTTGATAAACTTTTTTTGATGAATACGGGCACTTTTTGAACAAAAAAAATTCTCTTTAATAATCAATAGGTTAATTAACTTCTCTGCCCGGGCTGGATACCACTAATTTTTGCCAAAATTTAAACCCGATAATTGTAAAAAAAACAGTTTTATCCTATTTTTCATCCACAACCCTTCAAAAAGATAAGAAACGTTTTTCAAAATAGCCACTTTTTTGAATTTTTCACCCAATTTTCTTTAAAATCGCAAAAAAAATAAAGTGATAAAAAACAATAACTTAGTTAGCTTCTCTCACGGGGAATATAAAACAGATTTTTGCGGATTTTAGGCAACCGCTTTTGAGTCGAAAAAAGCTTCAAAAAAACAATTTTTGCTGGAAACGACAACTTTATTCCTAATCAAGTTGTTGTGAAGCAATTTCTATCCACTGCTTTTGTGCCTTGCGAAACTGTTTTGGAACCTGTTGAGAACGGGTTAAGATATCCTTAAACAAATCATTTGCTTTTTCAGTATATCCCAATTTTTTCAGTAACAACGCATAACGGCACTTGGCTTCATAACCAGAATAATAGGAAATCAGTATACTATATTCTTCCAATGCCACTTCAGAATCTTGCAAAGCTTCAAGGGTACGAGCAAATAATAAATGCCCAGTCTGCGATTTAAACTCAGGATTAACTTCAATTAAATGCTTGAGCGTGTCTTTGGCTTGTACATAATTCTCCTGATGAAACAAAGCCGTTGCTAATCCTAACATGATGTCAGGATCATCTTTATAAACACCCGTTAATGCATTATTATATAAATTAACAGCTTCATCATA
Organism: Gammaproteobacteria bacterium; assembly: GCA_003645255.1. GTDB lineage: Bacteria > Pseudomonadota > Gammaproteobacteria > Beggiatoales > Beggiatoaceae > QNES01. The sequence continues at coordinate 4,836 of QNES01000085.1, read as the reverse complement.
CAACCCTTCTACTACGCAGCTTTCAGCCAATTTAACCTTATTATCAACATTATCAGAAATAGCCAATTCTTTTGCCAAACGTTTTAATTCACGCTTTGGATCAATTGCTTTAAATACTTTAGTCGCGGCATTTTTACCAATATGACTGCGGCGCAAGTCTGGCAGTACTTCCAAGAAAAAATAAACGGCACAACCTACTACCGGAAAAAAAAGAATAATCCAAATCCACATTTGTTCGCGTCCCGTTTTGATGACATGCACAACAAAAGCAATTTGGATCAGCAACGACAAAACCATTAATACCGGCATCACATTTCCTCCTTTTTATGGAAAATACCCCCTACCCCCTTTTGCTAAAGGAACTAAAAGGTAAGATAGTTTTTTGTTAAACCACCATAAACTAAAACCCTTGCAATTACAATGTGTTTTTATTGAACATTATAAAAAATCGGATTTGTGTTTAACATCATTTGAATAAAATTTTTTCAAAAAATAGTATTTCTAACACGTTTTCGTTATTGCATTGAAATTGACATTCATATATTCTTATTTGTAAATCCATTTTAATAAGGAATAAGAAATATGAAATTCATTCATGCTGCTGATATTCATTTAGACAGCCCTCTACGGGGACTCGCACGTTATGATGGGGCACCGGTTGAACAGATGCAAAGTGCAACACGGAGAGCCTTTATTAATCTGATTGATTTAGCCTGTAATCAAGAAGTGGACTTTGTATTATTAGCTGGTGACTTATACGATGTTGATTGGAAGGATTATAACACAGGGTTGTTTTTCAATCAACAAATGAGCCGGTTGCGCGAAGCCAATATCCCCGTTTTTATGGTACTTGGCAACCATGATGCGGGTAATACTATCACCCGACAATTACGCTTACCAGATAATGTGACAGAATTCAGTTACCGCAAACCGGAAACGAAAATATTAGAAAATCTAGGAGTCGCAATACATGGACAAAGTTTTGCCAATAAATCTATCACTGAGGATATCAGTGCCACTTATTCTAATGCCCTGCCAGGCTATTTTAATATTGGCTTGCTCCACACGTCTTTAAATGGTCGCCCAGGTCATGCGAATTATGCACCGTGTACGATGCCCGGTTTATTATCACATGGTTATAATTACTGGGCATTGGGGCATATTCATAAACGTGAAGTTCTCCATGAAAATCCCTGGGTCGTGTTTTCGGGTAACTTACAAGGGCGACATGCGCGTGAAACGGGGGATAAAGGTTGTACCCTGGTTCAAGTTAAAAATGGAAAAACAGCCCTGACTCATGTTCCCTTAGATGTGCTACGCTGGGAAGTCTGTCAATTGGAAGTCAGTGATGTCACTCAAGCAGATGATATTGTAGATAGGGCGCATGATGCCGTCACACAAGTCATGCAAAATGCGGATGGAAGACCATTAGCCTTACGTTTTGTGATTGACGGTGCTTGTCCAGTCCATAATGAATTGCATAGCGACTCCGAACGCTGGATTAATGAGATTCGCGCCACTTCCCATGATGCAGGCGTAGGCAACGTCTGGGTAGAAAAAATTAGCCTGCAAACTCATCCCCTCCGTACCCATACTGTCCAAGACGATGGTCCCCTCGAAGAATTAAGCCATTTCTTACGCGCTCTGCCTCAAGACGGTGACGGTTTACAAGCCTTAACCACTGAATTTCGTTCCCTCCGAAATGCCCTCCCAGTGGAAGCACGACAAGGTGAGGGAATTGACCCCGGTAGCACTGACACCATTTGTAAATTACTCAACGGGGTAGAAGAATTATTAATGGCACGTTTACTGGCACACAGCTAACCCTAAGTTAAGGATTTTTCTGAGGGCAACCACAAGGGATTGCCCCTACAAATCAATCGGTTACGTAGGGGCAAGACTGAATTATCGCCAGAAGATTTGACAGCCAGACAGGCATTAGACGTGATTTATCAACTGAAAGATTTACTGGATTCATAATGGCAGTGGAGCAAACACATTAATGCCATTAAGTATCGGGCAGACATACAACGAAAGCCTTGTCCAAATTATTACAAAGCCGTTTACCAACGATTGAACAATTAGAGGCAGAATTAAATTGATGAACAATCAAAAAATTCCCTTAACACTCGCTATCACGGGGCACCGTGATCCGCGTCCGGCAGATTGGGAGATTTTAAGCGCCTCGGTGCGTAATATTTTCCGCTTTCTACAGCAACATTATCCCCATACGCCATTACAATTGTTATCACCGCTTGCTGATGGGGCGGACCGTTTAGTCGCGCAAGCCGCCTTGGCAGAAAAGGTGCAATTAATCGTACCGTTGCCGATGCCACAAACCCTGTTTGAAAGCGATTTTGATGCTGATTCTCAAAAGGAATTTCAAGCCTTGCTGGAGCAAGCTTCTCAAATTTTTACCTTGCCCTTAGTCGCTGGCAATACCGAAGAGAATATTGCCAATCATGGTCATCATCGTACCCAACAATATGGACTGGGGGGCGCGTATGTGGCGAGACATAGTCATATCTTGATCGCCTTATGGGATGGTGTTGATTTAGGAAAAATCGCCGGGACTGCTGAAATTGTCAAATTCAAGCGTACTGGCAATATGAAAGGGCTGGCGGTCGATTATCAACCACCTACGAGTTCTCTGGATAGCCCTGATATGGGACCCATTTGCCAAGTTGTCACGCCCAGGGCGCAAACTAAGCAACCGGCTTTTGCAGTCGGTGATATTCGCATATTATTACCTCATTCTCAAGATAGTGACAATTTGGAAGACTTATTGTCGGATGAGTTAGCCATGATAGAATTATTTAATCAGGATGTCAAACGCTATGCCAATCACGCCAAAGTCCAAAAAACGACTGAGTCCACTCAAAAAAACCTCATTCCTCCAAAATTATGGCAAGATTTGCCCAATTTAGTCCCTGGCTTTCAAAATTTGCTGGGTGTTTATGGTAGTGCCAATAGCCTCGCTAAACATTTTCAAACTCGCATTAAGCACCTGAGCTTCACGGTTTTAATGATGGCATTTGCGATGGTAGGCTTTTATGGTTGGTACGCCAATATTGATCATAATCGCCCTTTAACTTTGGGGATTTATGCGGTTTTATTTATTGGTGCCTTATTGATAGTTAGCTGGGTTAAATGGCGACGCTATCATCACAAAGCCTTAGACTACCGTGCCCTTGCTGAGGGCTTACGCATCCAAATTTTTTGGCATTTAAGTGGTTTAAAATATTCCGTCTCCGACTACTACTTACGTAAACAACGTCAAGAACTCGCTTGGATACGCAGTAGCATTCGCGCCCTCAATGTCTATGACTGGGTAACCAACCAACAAACGCCCGATGTAGTCCGTAATCGTTGGGTACTTTCTGAAACCGGGTGGTTTACAAAAACGGCTAAACAAAAAAAGCAGAGCAGCCAACGTTTAAATTGGACTATTAAAGGACTTTTTGGAATCGGCATTGTCTGTATGGTAGGCTTGTGGATCGATCATGTTTTTGGAATGTGGTTATGGAATTACTCCATCCTGCAAACACACCCTGTTTGGCACAACTTACTGATTTTATTAATTGCGCTATTTCCCGCCGCCGGCGCATTGCTACACCATTACCTCGAAACAATGGCTTTTGCAGAAGAAGCCAAACAATATAAACGGATGGCTCACCTATTTAAAAGGGCAGATCAGCAATTACAATCTCAACCGCAAAGTGCCGAAACCGATCAATTAAGTCCGGAACAACAGCTATTATTTGAATTAGGCAAAGAAGCCCTGGCAGAAAATGGTGATTGGGTATTACTCCACCGTAAACCGCCGTTAAGAGTGCCTATTTAGTCATGTAATCATGTAGGGTGGACAACGTGTTTTTGTTGCCCACCATTTCATTTGTTTAACCTCCAAAATTTTGCGCCAGATGACTTCTGGATCCGTTGCTAATCCAACATCCAGGATCAATTGTAAATAATCGTTCAAGCCCTCGCATACACACAGGGCGATAAAATCTTCTAATTTTTTGCCCCGTGCTAAGGGTAAAAGTTGATGGTGTTTTTTTTACACTCAATCCCCAAGCTCGCATAATAATACGATTCAGATTATCAACCGTGAGTGGATCATGGAAACCTTTTAGTTCAATGGCATTAAGTTGCCGGAAATGACTAAATACGGTATGCTGTAGTCGAGCACGATCCGTCTCGTTAAGACAAGCAACGACCAAATCTATCGTTCGTGAACGAGAAAAAACTTCCCGTTCAGTTTCTACCTTGAGTCCCCAACTTTTAAAGAGACGTTGATAAAAAGCTTTTGCGGTTTCATCAAAAGGTTATTTTTTTAGACTCATTATTTATCCTGAGCTATTGCTATCAAAGAGGGCTAAAATCACTTGGTAAAACATACACTAAATCCCCTGAAAAAGCAACCCATCCAGGTTTTAAAAAACATTTGGGAAACTGTAGTATAATCAAATCTTTTTATTAAGGGCAACTAAACATGTCAACTGATATTCAACAACGCCAAGTCAAACTTTTCATTTCCTCCACTTTTCAAGGGCTATATGATGAGCGCGATGTTTTGGCGAAACAGGTTTTTCCAGAAATCCATCGCCGTTGTCGGCAGCGAAAAGTGGATTTTGTCGAAATTGATTTACGCTGGGGGATTCCCAAAGAACAGGTGAAAAGCGGCGCGGCGCTGCCGGTTTGTTTAGGGCGAATTGATGATGGGCGCCCTTATTTCTTAGGGCTTTTAGGGGAGCGTTATGGTTCGGCAATGTATCCAGAACAAATCCCCATCGCTTGTGATCGCTATCCTTGGGTAGAAAAATACCAGGAGCG
>QNES01000084.1 GCA_003645255.1 Gammaproteobacteria bacterium | reverse complement strand
AATAAATCATTAACTGTCAAATTGAAACGGGATTTATTTAAGTCATTGATTTTAAAATACTTTTTTTTTGAGGTTGACATAAGTCTCTGAAATATATAACTTAATTATTTCGGGACAAGTCTAATAAGTTGAAAAGTCTAAAACCTCCTATTTATGAGTTTTAGTCCTGAAAATCATTTTGAGCTAAAGTGCCTTTAGACAAGGGCTTATAAAAATCCAGAACACCTATGCCATTAAGCTATATCTATTACAACTTGGATTGAAACATAACGTTGAGTGTGACGTGATTACCGAAATCGGAACAGGCTTTATTATGAAAAATATCAAAAGAATAAGCGTACTTTATATCTTTATGATATTGCTTATTATTGCTTTGGCTGATCAAGGCCATTTGCACTACTTGAAGCAAATCGTTTTTTTGATTCCTTACGGCGATAAATGGGGGCATTTTTTCTTGATAGGATTGTTGGCTTTTTTTGTAAACTTGTGGCTCAATTGTGAGAAATTGAAAGTATTTAAATGGTTTTTTCTCAAGGGCAGTGTGATTATTCTAATCATTATTACACTGGAAGAATTTTCTCAAATTTTTATTGAGAATCGCTCCTATGATGTATGGGATTTGATTTCTGATTATCTCGGTATTTTGGTGTTTGGGCAATTAGCGTGCTATTTAACGCGAACTAAAGCTATTGTTACGAGCGAATGAAAAATGCTGTCAAGATGGAATCCTTCGCAACAGCTTTGGATTCCAATTTTTTTTAACGGGTCCACATTTTTTTCGCTGTGGCTATTCACATTTAAACCATCAGCAATTGACTAGTTCACAAAGTTCTTGTTCGTATTCAATTTCAATGGTAAGGTGTTGTATATGCTGTTGTTTAATAAGTTCGCGAATTTGTTGTTTAAGCTTGATAATGTCTTCTGCCAGCAAGTTATTAGCCACGACAATATGAAAAGAAACTACATGATATTCACCATCCATTGTCCACAAGTGCCAATCGTGAATGGAACGGATGGGTAATTCTTTTAGGAGTTTGGCTTCTAACTGTTTTATATTAATATTTGAGGGAATCGCTTGCAAAAAGACATTTACCGTTTCGCGCAAATTTTTAAAGACATTCCATAAAATATAAAGGGTAATCGCAATTGATAAAATGGGATCAAGCACCGGTAAATCCACAAATAGCATCACCACACTGGCAACCAACACCGCTATCCAACCCATGGCATCTTCCAACATGTGCAGCATCACTACCCGTTCGTTTTGCGTCTTGCCCCCCTCGTAATCTTAACGCGGCAACACCATTAACCAAAACGCCAAAAATTGCGAACAATATCATACCTTCTACGTATACATTCTCTGGGTGAAAGAGGCGTGGAATGGCTTCTGATAGAATAATAACCGAGCCTAATAACAAAATGATGCTACTAATCAAAGCCCCAATCAGTGAAAAACGTTTATACCCATACGAGAATTGACTATCGCGTTTCTTTTGACTGACATTAGCTAAATGCCACGATAAGCCCAAAGCTACCGTGTCACCCAAATCGTGCAGGGCATCTGATAAAATGGCGACACTATTCGTCCATAAACCGCCTATTATTTCTAGCAGTGTAAAGGATAAATTGAGAAGAAAAGCGATTTTGATATTGTTGGTGGTGTGGTGATGATGTGACATAATTATTAATTGAGTATGTGTTTGCTTTTTGAAAAAAAAACAAGCTTTAAAAAATCGGATTTCTGAGTGACAGGGCGATAAGGAAAGTTCGCCCATACTTTCAAATGCCCTATTTACCTGTACCAGAGCTACAACCACCAAATCTTCCCTCCTTATCCGCGCAGATTTCTGTGACTCTGACAGGGGGTTTACCTTCTTCCACAACCATAGTGTCTGGACACGCATCTTCCACAAATTGGATGGTATCGACTTCAGAAAGAATCATGTTTTCCCATTTTTCTGCCTCAAAATCACTTTTACTTATCAACGCTGCTTGTACATAAATCGTATTATTACCACTGTTCATCATGGTGAGTGTTTCTATGATGTCCAATTTGACATCAAACTCCCACTTTATACGCGGTGTCGGATTATCCACCCAAATGCGTGTTTCTGGTTGTGCTTTCATACCAAAGCTGGAAACATCATAGATACCAATAATTTCAAATGATTCTAAATCCAACTCAAATTTGTTGAGGGAATCAGGTGTTGGTATTTGTGGAAAACCTGATAGTTGTTCGCTATACGCCAACAACAGCCTTCTGTCATAATCAATAGCAGTTATGTGAGAAACGATAAACGTCATTTTGACAGACTGGGTTTCACGAGGGTTATGAACCACAGCCAGTTTATTTGGAAGATATCTAAAATCTCCCGTCAAACCCGTCATACTTTTACCAGGAACACAAATAATGATATTTTCTAAAGGGGGCTTCTTCCAAAGTCAGATGATTAATTCCACGGTCGCTTTTACTACCTTCAGTGGAACTCCCGACAGTACCATCCGCTTTGACAGTCGATGCGCTTGCTAATAAAGCGGCACCCATCAGGGCTTTTTTGTTGATTTTGAAATGAGACATAATTGTAATCCTTATGACTGAAAACACAGGCGTAAACCTGCCAGGTCTTAAAGACCTGGCAGGTTTTGATTACTCCAAAATGCCCTATTTACCTGTACCAGAGCTACAACCCCCAAATCTTCCCTCCTTATCCGCGCATATTTCTGTGACTCTGACAGGGGGTTTACCTTCTTCCACAACCATAGTGTCTGGACACTCATTTGGCACAAATTGAATGGTATCGACTTCTGAAAGGATCATACCATCATATTTGCTTGCCTCAAAATCACTTTTTCTTAGCAACGCTGCTTGCATATAAATCGTGTCGGTACCACTGTTCATCATGGTGGGTATTTCTGTGGTGTCCAAGTTGATGTCAAATTCCCACTTAACACGCGGTGCCGGATTACCCGCCCCGATACGTGTTGATTCTTGTGCATCCATGCCAAAGCTGGAGACATTATAGGTACCAACAATCTCGGCATTGGTTAAATTCAACCCCAATTTGTTGATGGATTTGGGTGTTGGTATCTGTGGAGAAGGTGAGAGATCTTGGCTATATGCCAACAACAAAATTCTTTCATAACTCATCGAAGTCATGTGAGAAACCACAAACGTCAATTTGACAAAATTGGTTTCAAAAGGATTAATAACCACAGCCACTCTATCTGGGAGATATTGAAAATCTCCCGTCAAACCCGCCATACTTTTACCAGGGACACAGACAGTGATATTTTCTAAAGGGGCTTCTTCCAAAGTCAGGTGATTAATCCCGCGTTGGCTTTTACTCCCTTCAGTGGAACCACCTCCAGTACCAGCTGCTTTGACAGTCGGGGCACTTGCTAATAAAGCGGCACCCATCAGGGCTTTTTTGTTCATCTTGAAATGAGACATAGTTGTACTCCGATTTCAGTTAGTTTTAGTGGGCAATTGTTGACAAGCATCATTATTCACACCATCCGAAAAATGCTTTCGAGTTGGACATGAAGCACCTGGTGTGGCATAAACCGCCGTCAACGGTGACAAGATCATTGTCGTATAGTTTTCAGCTTTATAATCACTTTCTTTCAACAATGCGGCTTGAAAGTAAAAAATTTCATTACCTGCCTTAACTTGTCGGGCAAGCTTGTTAGTATCAATATCGATTTCTAAAGTCATCTGGGATGATGTGGTTTTACCGGTGGTAGGCTCTTCGTACAGATTATAAAAGCCCATATCCTCAATATCCTTATTATCCAATACTAATTTTTGCTTAGAAAAGGGCGTTTTGATTTGGGTTTTACGAGATAAACAACGGCTATAGAGCAATGCCACTACGCGTTTTTCCTGATTCTGATTAGGTGGAATATTTGACATCTCAAATTGTAATGTCACAATCTGTCTTCGGTTGGCATCAAAAGCCAGTGAGAAAACACGTTTAGGACGAGGCGATATTTTCCGCTTTACACTGGAGGGCATTGAACATTTTCGCACCTTTTTTCTATTAACTGGGTCCAACGTAATTGAGCTAATATGGAATTTTTGGTTTTTAATATCCGTTTTACCAGCAAAGGGGTTTTTTTGAGGGACTACCCTCTGTTGAGACGTTGAAGGTTGTGCCTCATCAGGCTTTGTTGGCGTTGGAAGCCCGCCGCCTATTTTGGAATTTGCAAAAGCGGGGCTTGAAGCTAACAACAGTGCGACACTTGATTTTTTTACGTTATTTAGTGATTTCATGGTGTGATTTCAGGTATGGAATTAAAAATACGATTTATTCAAGAAATCGTATTTTTTACGCAATCAAAATGTTAAAAGATTTGTAACGACTGAGTAGTTATACTAAATAATATCATCCAAAGACAAATTAAGGGCTTGACTAATATGGATCAATTGTATTTCCGTGGCGATTGAAAAGTCGGATTCGATTTGTGATAATTCTATTTCGCTGATATTAGCCGCCCTGGATAATTGTGATTGACTCATTCGATAATATTCTCGCCAAACTTTGATGGAATTTTCTCCATCAATGATTTGGAAAGTCACTTCAGCCGGGATAAGGGCTTCGCCTGATTCAATCTGTTTTTTAGCTTCATCATAATCTTGAATATCCTGAAGCATTTCATGATCTTCAAATAAACGTTGAAAGTCTTTGTAAGGAAGTACCGCCCACTCTGAGCGACTCAATTTCAGACTATAATACATTTTTTTCCAATTAATTGTTCGAATTTCTTATACTGCACACGGGCACAAACTGAACTTTTCTTATTTGAGGAAGGTGGGCAAAAAAAAGACCTTGCCCACCCTACATAAAAGTTTAAATTATGCCCGCGTGCAGTATATTAAGAAATAGTATTTTTGGAAATCTTATTCTGTTTTTGTAGGCAAATTTTCACAAGCCTTGTTTTCAGAAGCGAAGGCACTAGAAATTTTCTCTTCAGTCGGGCATGATTTATTAGCAGTCAGATGAACCGTTTCCAACGGTGACAAAATCATCTTCTTGTAAAACTTTTTGTCAAAATCGGTTTTTTTCAATAAGGCAGCTTGCAAATAGAAGGTATCATTACCCGCCTTCACTTCTTTAGCGAGTTCAGTGGTTTTCAGAGCAACCTCGAAATTCATCTGGGCATTCGCTTGAGAGTGAGTTACACCAGGGCGAGATGGGGTAGGCGGTTCAATAGGCTGTATAACCGGCACGTTATAAGTCCCCATCACTTGAATGTCCCTGGTATCTAGGGCTAATTTAATCCCTGAAAGGGGCGTTCTCATCTGGGGTTTGCTGGGCAAACAGCGACTATAAAGCAACACCAAGACGCGCTCATTTTGGCTACTAGGAATACGTGCCATTTGAAATTGCAAAGTCACTTCTTGTTCCTTCTTAGGATCAAAAGCCAGCGAAAGTGTCTTGTGTTTGTGAGGGCTTTTCCGCTGGACTTCTGGAACGGGGCAGTTTTGTACCTTTTTGTTATCAGCCGGGTCCAAGGTAATTGATTCTATACGGATTTGCGTTTTACCCCCAAACAGTTGTTGAAGTTTAGCGCGGTTTGCTGGAGTTGGCTGGGTTCCATCCGGGGGTTGCCCAGCACCGCCTTTAGTCGGATTAGCCAAAACTGGGCTAGAGGCTAACAAAAGCGCGTAAGCCATGCTTGATTTTTTGAGGTTATCTAATTTTTTCATTGTGTTATCCCAAGGGTTGTGATAAGTTTCAAAAATACTGTTTTTTTGGGTTAGTAGAAATCCGATTTTTGAAAAAATCGGATTACTTTCTGCCCTTTTAATTAGCCAACGTTGTTTTTCCCAGCTCCATTTTCTGGATAGCTAAACCATTGCTGACAGGATTCATCCCTTCTTCAACGAAAGCGGCATAAAATGTATAATCTCCGCCTAAGCCAGGAGATACTTCAAAGTCTGCCAACAACCTTGCACTGTCATCAAGATTTTCTATAGACTCCTTAAAGGGTTGAGGTTGGGGGCTAAATGGTGCCAGCCCTATACCAGTCCAGAACAGGAAATCACCACCTGGCAATTTAACGGCAACCCAAAGATCAACTCGGTCAAACCGACTCCTTTGAATTTTTTGCACCAAGTCAATGCTAACTTTATCCCCGATCTTATAGAACTCTTTTAAACCTTCAAAAGCAAGAACTAAGTCACCTTCATCCACTGGTGGCGTGGGAGGCGGAGGGGCATCATCAGCGACCACCGTTACTGTCCGGTCAAGTGGATTACTGCTTGCCCCCTCATTATCAGTGACTAACAGAGTAACAGTATAAGTCCCAACGGTTCCAAAAGTTATGCTAGTAACAGAACCACTTGCAGTTTGACCATCCGAACTATTCCATTGGTAGGTAGTAATAGTACCATCCGCATCCTTTGATAATACACTAGCGTCTAAAGTGACGGTTAACGGTGCTTTCCCTGATGGAGGAGTCACACTGAAATTCGCCACTGGGCGTTGATTAACAAGGGGAGACGGTGTTGGATCCGTTGTTATACTCTTCGTTGGCGGCAAATCCATCAGAAAAAAGTTGTCGAATGCCACGTCAACATTATTGGAAGCTTCAAAATCAATACTTCCACCGATACATCCGTCTATTACCAATTGCTCCACATCCGTACCGTTGATAGAGAATGAGAATTGGTTGTCTTCTTTAGAAATTGATAATTCGTTAGAAGCAGAACCGTAGGTATTAATTAAAGGAGAGTCTGTCCAATCAACCCGTTTTTCATAGACATCATTTATAAGCGTACTCACGGTATAACTCCCATCTCCAGCGATGAGAAAGATAACATAATCTGGACTGCCTGATGAATTTTCATGATTGCAGACTGAAATACCATAACCACTAAGTTCTGAAGCACCAGTCCAAAGTGTCTCAACGGAAACGCGAAAGTTTTCAAAATAGTTGCTATGTCCTGGACTAGGACTCGAACCACCCGGATTATAGCCACCATTCCAGGGTAAGGATTGTAAGTCATCACTTTCATCACCGTTGAAATTTAATTGCTCATTAGAAACTGAGAAAAACTCCCCGTTAGGAAATCCCCCCATTCCGCTATTAAAGTCTTCAACGAAAAAAGGTAACAGCTCGAAATTATCAAAAGCCGCATCTAACGAATTCGAGACTTCCACACCGACACTACCACCGGAACATCCATTTATCTCCAATGTTTCGACATCTGTGCCATTAATAGAAAACACCAAATAATTGCCCATCTTAAAGATGTACAATTTGTTTATACTATTAGGGATAATAGCATCCGAAGGGGTCCAATCGACAAGTGTTTGAGAAGTCCCTTTTTGGACCGTATCTATCTGGTAAGCGGCGTTGCTACCCACCCCATCTATCAGAAAACGGACATAATCAGCCGTTCCTGAGTCATTTTCTTGGTTACAAACGGATAAGCCAAAACCAACATTTTTTGATTCTGAACCCCCTTTCCAAGTCACATCTATGGATACACCAAAATCTTCAAAATAATTGGTATTACCAGGGACGGGATTCCATCCCCCTGGATTCAAACCACCACTCCATTCAGCAAAAGAAGTTATGTCATTTCGGTCACCCGTAAAAATCAACTTTCCACTAGATACGGAAAAGCCATTTCCTTCTATAAAGCCACCAGGGCTGTTTTCAAAATCTTCAAGCACACCTTCAGCCCAAAGGGGTGCTGAAAAAATGAGCATCGTCATGATTAAAAGCATGAGTCTTTTCATCGTTGTTTCCTCCTAATAAATGAATGGTGGGTTTGCTACCCACCCTACCTAGTATACCACAATTTATTCTTCAAAACACTTTTTCACCCAATGCCAGGCTCTACCAACCACTTCTTGTTGTAGGGCATCATTCATGGTACCAAATTTTTCAGGGTATGATTCAAGCCAAGCACAGGCGATTTGCATCCTTTGGGTTTTATACACCCGATGTAGAATTTCGCCCTGGTCTTTATGGTTATTTACACTCGCGTAAATACCACCCACACAGGTTTCTTGTACTCGACAAAGTTCATGCAGCGTTTTTTCAGAATGGTTGACTTTCAACTGTAATCTGGCTTTTTCATCTTGACGATGAATAGTCATGCTCACCATACCATTTTCCAATTGCGTTAACACTGAAGTAAACATTTTTGTCGCTAATTTTCTTTCTTCAGTGTATTCTTCCACATTATCCGGTTTAAGATTGCTAGTGGGTTCATCGGCATAGTGAGCATTGTCACAGCCTCCCGTCAATGAAAGTAACATTCCTAAAAAAATAGGATGTTTAGTTTTTTTAATTTGTAACATTTTGGATTCCTATAAAGCTACATTCTAACTAATTATTAGCCATTTGTCGCAATTTGTCAAGAAATCGTTTACCGGTATCACCGGCAACTTGATCTTCTTTCGTGATTTCAAACACCTGAGTGGCTTGAGTAATATCTCGCCCTATTAGGCGAGGCGCTATCCGCCTAATTTTATCACACGCCCGAAATTGCCGCACCGTCATACCATTTATATATAAGTTAATAAAACGATCTTTTTGGGCTGAATAATGATGTTCTTCCAAAATACCTTCATGCTTAAAGCCTAAATTTATCATATTTTTATGAGAAAATTCATTATATTCATAGACATACGAATAAATTTTATTGAGCCGATAAGTATTAAACGCTAAATCTAATACCAATAATGTCGCTTCAATACCATAACCAGCATGACGGTGCTTTTCATCAAATAATCCCACCAAATATTCCGCCCGTTGATGAATCGGAGAATAATCGCCCAGAGCAGCAACACCAATCGCACCATGTTGCTTATGTTCTAGCATAAATTCTAAATAACCTACCTGGGCTGGAGAACGCTGTTTTCGTTGTGCCAGAGTTTGGCGTAACTGTTCTTCAGTTTGGCGTGCATTATTAGAACGGTAAAGACTAATAAATGATTCGTCTTCGTAAGCGCGTAATAAAATAGGCGCGTCATCGGGCATCGTTTGCCGCAGTACTAATGAATTACCTCGGTTAGAAAGATTCATAACTGACTCACCTAAAAATCCCAAAGTGTTTCCGGATGAACACTATCTAAAAATAAACCCAGTTCTTTAAAAACTAGGTTTTTCAGAATTTATTAACTATTTGAAAAATTAACCGTTCCCGCTCGCAATGCCTCAAGAAATTTCTTGCCTTCTTCAACAGGCAATTGATTTTCTTGTGAAATTTTAACCACTTGAGGGATCTGAGTGACATCGCGCCCAAGTAACCGTAGGGAGTAGCGACGAATGGGTTCGCAGCGACGGAAACGGGTTTCCGTCATACCATTGATATATAAGCTAACAAACCGCTTTTCCCCCAGCAGATAGTGATGATCTTCCAGCAAGCCTTCTTGTTTAAAGCCTATTTTTAGGGTGCTTTTTTCGGAAGATTCATTGTAGTCATAAACATAAGTGTATATTTTATGCAACTTATAGAAATTAAATGCTAATTCAAGCATTAATAATGTGGCTTCGGTTCCATATCCGATTGAGCGGCGACTTTTGTCAAATAATCCGATGAGAAATTCGGCGCGTTGGTGAACAACCGTGTAGTCACCCAGTAGGGCAACACCTATAGGACCATGCTTTTTATGTTCTATCATAAATTCTACATGCCCAAATTGTGTCGGATCATGTTCTAAACGATCCGCTAAAATTTTACGGAGTTGCTCTTCTGTTTGTTGAGCATTATTGGAACGGTACAGATGGATAAAAGATTCGTCTTGATAGGCGCGTAATAAAATAGGGGCATCGTCTGGCACCGTTTGACGTAGTCGTAATAAATTTCCTTGGTTAGAAAGAACCATAATTTTTTTAACCTTTCTAAATTTTATATAGGGTAGCTAAACCCACTAAACCGTTATTAATAAAAAGTATAAACAATTTGTAACTACTCAGGGCAAGCACAAGGGATTGCCCCAACGTCTGAATATTTTCAAAACGAAGCATAAGAATGTTGCTGTAGGAACAATCCTTTATGGTTGCCCTGAATAATTACAACAATTTTAATAAATTATAAACTATAGTTTTTCAAATAAATAATTTCACAAAAAAGAAACGAAATTTCTTTAAGAAACTTGGTTTCTAAAAAATTTATTTTTCTGAACATCTATATGTTATATATTGCACATGCGCATAACTTAAACTTTAAGGTAGCCCACCATTGCGGATTAGAAAAGTTCAGTTTGTTCCCGTGCTGAGTATATATTATAATATACAAAGTGTACTTGAAAAGGGCAAAAATGAAAAAAAGGGATTAAAACGACATTTAACAACTGATTTTAAAATCAGTCATTCGACTTAAAAAACCATTAATTGGGCGTACCATAACGAAGTCTCCTAAATCCGTTTCGGCTTTTTAAAACATTTTTCTGATTTTATTATCAGTTATCAGTGAGTTGAATAGAAAAAATACGTCTCTGAATCAGAATTGACAGAAACACAAACTAGCGAACGAAGTGAGATCATTTTAGAATTAACAGAATAAGAAAACAAGCCAATTAACCTCAAGAACCTATCTTGAAAATCCTGAAATCCCGTCAATCCTGAAATGGCTAATTCTACGGTTGCACTTCCTGTTTCAATTGGCTGCTTTGCCTACTTTACCATAAAATAAAAAAGGGGATTTCATCAAATCTTGCTTCAAAGATAGCTCAAAAAAAAGCCGCTGAAAGAAATTTAAAAATACCTATTTGGAAAGACGGAAAAATTATTTATATAGACTCTAAAAAATTCCTAACCTAAAAACGCACCCTACAAATCAGACGCGTCGTTGACTACCGCATCGCTGTGCCATCATAAAATTAATTGTCAGCTTCATCAAATGATTGAAGCCATTCTTACCAATTACGATATATCTCTTGATGAATATCAAGAATCAAAAAAACGAAAACAATTAATGCTATTAGAAGCCAAACACAATTATTGTGCTTAGATTGAATTCGGTGTTTTGGTATGCATTCCGATGTCGCTATTTTTTTGCTACCTGCCATTTTCAAAAATGAATATCAAAAAAAATCATACTCAAGCGTTTAATTGATGGGCATTAGGTGTGGTGGGCGAAAATATTTTAAAAAATTAATTTGAAATTAATTTGAAATTTTTAAACATTATGTTCATAATTTCATCATTGTCAGGATAAAATTTTTTGGCTTAATTTCCAATTAAAAAAGTTTTATTAAACCTGTATCTATCAAAAATAACAATTTTTAGGTGTTTTTTTTGATGAAATTAACTCAAGATGAGTCGTACTGTATGAAACTAATATCCACAACAGCACTTTCAAGATCTCTCAGCATATCCGCAAAAGAGCTTTTTGCACTTTTGTTAGAACTTGGCTTCATCTCGAAAAAGGATAAGTCATGGGTTTTAACAAGCGATGGAAAAAAGAAAGGCGGTGCCTATAAAGAATCACAACAATACGGAAAATACATTGTCTGGCCAGAAGACATTGGTATTGAGATACCAAAAACCACATCTAACGGAGATTCAACAAAACTTATAACCGCTACTGCTATAGGGCGTAAGTTTGAATTATCACCTGATAAAGTTAATTTTATCCTTTCAGAACTGGGTTGGGTTAAGAAAGGATTAAAAGGGGGATGGCTTATAACAGACCAAGGAAAGAAACAAGGTGGCATTCAAGCAGAAAATAAGAAATCCGGTATTCCTTATATCCGTTGGGCGGAATCTATAACAGACTCTAAGTCACTTAATGAAACAATAAGCCTTATGAAAGGCATGGAAAGTACTCAAGGTACGAAAGATCAGAATGGTCAGAATGGTCAGAATGAGAAAGAGGATGTAGGATTTCGAGATAAATTCGAGGCAAAACACCGAACGACGGATGGACACTTTGTCCGGTCAAAAGCAGAAATAATTATCGACAACTGGCTATATATGGCTGAAATAGTTCACGCTTATGAGAGAAAGTTACCAATAGAAGAAGATGTTTACTCTGATTTTTATATTCCAACTGGAAAGGTTTATATTGAGTATTGGGGTTACGAAAATGATCCTAAGTATCAGCTGAGGAAGCAAAAGAAAATTGAGCTATACAAAAAATACGGCTTTAATTTAATTGAATTGCAAGACAAGGAAGTTCAGAATCTTGATGATATCCTTCCAAAGCTATTACTCAAGTATGGTGTTCAAGCATATTAAAAGCAGGCTACGCTGAGGGTTAAAAGTTGAATCGTAGGGTGGGTAGAGCGAGAGCGAAACCCACCATCATCTCTAAACAAGGCAGAATTGGAAAAAAGGTATAGCAAAGAACTAATCGCCTCATTATGGCAACAGCCCATTGGAGTTATTCGCTACGCTTTGTTAAATTAGGGCGAACAATCCAAACGTTTGGAAATGCCGTTGCCAAAAACGTTTGCACCACCGATTGAATTAATTGTTCTGATTCAAACATGGCGGTTGCCAAACAGCGCAGAAACCAATCTAACCAAGCCGTAATATCCAGTGTTCCCCTTTGCGTCTCTTCCAAAATCTGATATAGGGTTAGGTGGGCAACAAAAGGACGTTGCCCACCCGACATTAGTATTATCTACATCAAATTGAGATCACACCCGTATTGGCTCTGTGTGTTGTCACCATCAAACGGCGTTTTATCACCACCTTAAATTGGTTCGCTTTACGATCATCAGTGAATTCTACTGCGTTGTAGGATTCAAGCACTCTGGGAATGCCAGTCCCCAATCCACGGTAGGGCAGAATATGAGTTGCGTGACTAGCCAAAACGGGATTTCGCATATTGGATAATCCGCAACGAACTTGCTCTATCGTTAAATGGTTGGGTAAATGCCCAGGACTAATCAATTCAATACGATCACGAAAAATAAAAAGTCTGATCGGTGCTGAAATAAAATAATCTCTATGAATCAAAGCATTAACCAACAATTCCTCGAATACGACCAGTGGTATTTCAGGTTCACCTAATGAATTGATCCCCTGCCCATTTTGGACATGGTGCAAATTGCGCCGCACAAATGCAAAGCTATCTTTGTAAACTTGCACCAAATTGCCATCAATGTCCTCATTATCAATGTATTGAGAAATATCCACATTATCACAGGGAAAAACAATTGCCTTGACAACAAATACGGGTTTGAATCGTTGTGGAATTTTCCCAAATAGTAATAACCCGGCTAAAGTCAGTTGCTCCGATTTAAGTAGCCCCAAATTTTGCAGCAAGCGAGGGGTCATTTCTTCTGCTACTTCGTGATAGCGGTTTTTGTAATAGTTTTGAAAAGTCCAACGATCTATATCAGTTTGGCTAGTCTCCTGTACTGGCACACTATCAGCATGAATTAAGCAGGCGGCTTGAAACAGGCGTTGCATCTCTTCTCGTGAAGTCACACGACGTTTATCTGCACCGCTTTTGACCCACATCACGCCTGATTTATCCATATAGGGTTTATTCAAACCTTCAGGGACAGAAATCACGAGAAGCAAGCCTTTATCTGTTTGAATATTTTCTGTCAAGGGGCTAATCGGTGGTTTGACAAAATCAGAAGCGACATTGGAAATCAATTGATTTAAGCGTCGAATGTCTTTTGAGCTTAAACCCGTTATTTCTCCATTATCATTGACCCCGATAATGATTTTTCCCCCTGCTGCATTCACCATTGCGACCATTTCGGCGGCGAGAGAATCTGCATTGGTGATATTTTGTTTGAACTGATATTGACTATCCTCACCTCTGAGCAATATTTGTTGTAATTCAATTAATGTCATTTATGACTCTCTTGTGCACACGCACCATTTTCTATAAACAATTTGAACAGGCTTAAATTTTTAATGTCAAGTCCATTGAGCCTGGCCCTTTTTATCCCTTTTGGATTTTTAGGTCTGTCGTTTCCTGATCAATTCTAAAAGTCGATGATTATACTCCGCACGGTCAAATTTTCGGATTTTTGTAGGGCGAACATTCGTTATCGCCCTGAGGGTCTAGAAAGCCAGGGCAGACCTGCGTGTCTGCCCTTGTGAAATTATTTACCTGAACATCTATAGTTCACAGTTTTCAGAACTAAAAACTTGAACATCAAGTATAAGCATTTTTTGAGGGATTTTTGTACAACATAAAAACTCGCAACCACCTCTATTTGATTTACAAAATAATCAGCTTATGTTGCTTGCGCCTAAAAAATAATTTTTAATGTTTCCTACCAGGTTTCAGAACTATACAAGATTGGTATAAACAACATCACTTTTTTAATAGATAGTTTTTTTATGTGGATTATATTAATTAATTAATGAGTTATCAGTTTAATGTAGGGCAGATCAGTGTGTCTGCCCTTTGTGAAGTTATTTATCTGAAAGGGGCGGCGACGAGTCGTTCCTTATGTTGCCCAGTTTGGATGAAAAATAACTGATAACTGAATATCTAATTAATATAATCCACATAAAAAAACTGTCTATTAAGAAAGCGACGGCTCATCTCAGTTTTTGATAGTTACTGATGATAAAATCTATAGTGCAGGATAGTAGGAATTTCCAAACATCCTAAAAGCGGCAAAGGTTGAAATTATAAAAGAAGTTGAAAGTTATAGGCGGGGATTTTTTACCTGTGTTTTTGGATATTTTGATGGTGAGCAATTAGATAGTGCTGTGATGATTCTGTTTATTGAAAAAAATCCGAATCAATTGATTTATAAAAGCGGTGGTGGTATAACTATTGATAGCAATGTTAGCCTGGTATATCAAGAAATGTTGGAAAAAGTTTATATTCCATGCTATTGAACCCCAAAACCTGTCAGGTATTCGATTTCTTCCAGGTTTTGAAAAAATAGTATTTGTAGAAATGAAAAAACCAAGTTTTTTCAAAAAATTTGGTTTCTAATCTGAAAAATGAATACATCATGAATATCAATAATATTTGGCGAGGCTCAAGCGTCCCAAAACGATTTTTCATAATTTGTCTCAATTTATTGCTTGTTTACACGGGAGCATTTGCCGCACAACCGCTGCCTCGTGAATATCAGCTTAAAGCCGTATTTCTCAATGGTTTCACTAAATTTATTGTTTGGCCAGATCATGTTTTTGCCAAAACGGTTACCCCACTGCGTATTTGCGTATTGGGCGAACATCCTTTTGGTAAAGCATTGGATATAGCTGTCGCTAATACCAATCGAAGAAGGCGCAAGGGGCGACAGATAGAAGTACGCTATATCAATATAATTGACCAAGTCCCCGGTTGCCATACTTTATATGTGAGTAAATCAGAACAATATCGGCAAGCACTTATATTAGATTATGTGGTGCGTTATCCAGTGTTGACGGTGAGTGATATAGATAACTTTGTGATTAACGGTGGAATGATACAGTTTTATGTTCTGCATAATAAAGTCCGATTTTTGATTGCTCCTCAAACTATACGTGATGTGGGTTTGGAGGCGCATGGTAATTTATTGAGAATCGCTGACGTTGTTTCTTCAAACAATAGGTAAAACATTATGTTATTAAAACCTTTTTTTGGATGCCATTGCTTATTACTGGGTATTGTATGCTTGATAGCATTGCCCATTCAGGCGAATGAAAAAGCCATGATTGAATATTTGCAAAGCCTAGATTTTGAGCAATTGACTGAAATGGAAGTGACTTTAGATGATGTATTTGATGTGTTTGATGGGCTAGTAAAAAAGCGTCGATTGACAGTTGCTACCGGTGCAGAGCAATCGACTGCTCATGCACCGGCAGTAACAACGGTTATCACAGCGCAGGATATTGAAGCAATAGGTGCGACTGATTTGGACGAAGTGCTGGAAACCGTGCCGGGTTTACATGTGTCAAGAAGTACTGTTCTTCATAATCCTATTTACACAATTCGAGGCATACATTCTCCCGATAATCCAGAAGTATTGATATTAATCAATGGAATTTCCACTAAAAAATTATTTTATGGGAATCGAGGTAGGGCTTGGGGCGGTATGCCGGTGAATGCGATTGCTCGAATTGAAATTATCCGAGGTCCTGGTTCATCTGTGTTTGGTGCAGATGCTTTTAGTGGTGTGATTAATATTATTACTAAAGGTGTGGAGGATATTAAAGGCACTGAAATCGGTATGCGAGTGGGTGCTTTTAATACTCAAGATGCTTGGTTATTGCACGGTAGTCAGCAAAGTGGTTTTGATATAGCAACAATGTTAGAATACCGCAAAACTGATGGACATCAAGAAATAGTTGAAGCTGATGGTCAAACTTATTTTGACAAAGTACATGGCACTAATGTGTCTTATGCACCTGGACCAATTAACCTATCACGACGTAATCTTGATGCTCGGCTGGATATTTCACGGGGAAATTGGCAATTACGTTCTGGTTATCAAGGGCGACGTAATATAGGTACGGGTGTTGGAATGAGCCAAGTTTTAGATCCTGTCGGCTATTACGAAGCGGACCGCATCAATGCTGATTTAACTTATCATAAGCCGACTTTCACTAAATATTGGGATGTGATGACTCAAGCTAGTTATTTTCATAGCATGCTTGCTGTCCCTAATTCGATTTTATATCCCCCCGGTTTTAACCATGCTTACCCAGAAGGACGTGTTTTGATGGGTGGTGGCTCTGAGGAACATACTCGTTTTAAGGCTTCTGGATTTTATTCAGGTTTGACTAATCATTTGGTGCGTGTAGGTGTTGGTTATAGTTATGCTGATCTCTATAAGTTTCTGCATACCACAAATTTTGGGATAGATCCTGCCACTGGGAAACCATTATCCCCTAATAATACTCGCTTGGTTGAATTAACTGATACACCTTATGTTGCTATGAGAGAAACCGCTCGCGAGAATAAATATCTGTTCTTACAAGATACTTGGACTATAAATGCAGACTGGGTATTTACAGCCGGTGTGCGTTATGATCATTATTCTGATTTTGGGAAAACGATTAATCCACGTTTGGCTCTTGTCTGGCAAACTCGTCCTAATTTAACCAGTAAACTGCTATATGGTCGTGCTTTTCGTGCGCCATCATTTGTTAATCTTTATGTTAAGGGTCCGGTATTAAGAGGCAATCCCAATTTGCAACCGGAAAATATTCAGACTTGGGAATTAGCTTTTGATTATCGTGCTACCAAAAATCTAAATCTCGCTTTGAATCTTTTCACTTACAAGATGGATGATGTTATCCGTGCGGCTCTTGATTCTCAGGTAAGTGCTACTGTCCAACAATTTACTTCATTTAATGCTGAAAGTCAAGTTGGGCGAGGGCTAGAAATAGAAGCACGTTGGAAATTAATTAAAAATTTCAGTGTGTTAGGCAATTACGCTTTCCAAAAATCTATCGATAAAAAATACAACCATGATGTGGGTAAAGCACCTCAACATCAGATTTATCTCCGATCCGATTGGATGCCTATTCCTAATTGGTATCTTAATACCCAAATAAATTGGGTGGCAGCACGCAAACGCCCTTATGGTGATCCAAGGGCAGAATTAGATGATTATACAATGGTAGATTTAACCATGCGCTATAAAAAGCTCAAAGGTAATTGGAATTTTGCCCTGAATATCCGCAATTTATTT
>QNES01000083.1 GCA_003645255.1 Gammaproteobacteria bacterium | reverse complement strand
GTTTTTTAGATAAATCATTTCACAGGGCTTGCGCGTGGGATTGCCCCTACAGATAACATATTCGCAGGTAGGGGCAATCCTTTATGGTTGCCCTTTGTGAAATTATTTATCTGAACATCTATATCTGGTAATAAGGGTAATGAACCAATTGAAGTGATTGTTTCAATTTTTCAATACTGTCAATCTGTTATGAAATTGATAAAATATAATGATCCATCATGAAATTTGACACATTAATTCGATTTACCTACATAGAAACCCAATTATATTGGGGAAATGGCTTGGCGGCGAATGACTTAGCAAAAACTTTTGGTTTAACGCGCCAAACGGCTCAGGCGGCGATTGATGCTTACCGTCTGCAACACCCTGGGCAAATGAAATATGATGGTTCACTCAAACGCCATCTTGCTGAGAAGGATTTTGAACCGCAGTATATTAGGGGGGATGCGGTGGCATTTTTGGATTATTTGCGAGGGCAAAATTTACGGGCGCATTATTTAGATGAGGCGGATTGGAGTGAAATTGAGGTGACAGATATGGATCGTTTGCTCCGCCCCAAGTTGCCCCGTCGCGTGGTTCAACCGATTTTAGCCGCTTTGCGTCATAAAGAAACGCTGTTAATTGAATATCAGCCGGTGATGCCAGATGATATTAGGGTGCGGGTGATTTCCCCTAATCTTATGGTTTTTGTGAATAATCGTTATCATTTACATGCGTATTGTCATACGGCGCATAAATATTTGGATTTTGTACTTTCTCGTTTTGTACATGTTGAACCGGGTTATGAAGAATGGGTATCATCTGAAGGGAGTCGGGAATGGCATGATCGGGTGAAATTGTGTTTTCGCCCTAATCGAGAATTGCCGCGTGAGGTGCAGGAAACCTTATTGCGTGGACATCCGCTTAATGAGGAGGGGATGTGGGAAATTAATTGTCGAAAAAGTGAAGCGTTTTATATTCGACGAACGTTATTGAATAAATATGATGAGAATAGGCGTATGCCCTTGTGGATTGAAGTTAATGGTTAATGGTTAATGATTATACTTCGCACGGCTAAAAATTCAACTTTTAAAAAATCATAAGTCTTAAAGACTTATGATTTTTAGCTCCCTAAAAAGTTATAATCATATAGCCGTTTGCAGTATAGTTTAGAAATACCCTTTTTTAAACAATAGGTAGGCTGTGTAGGAACACTTACCCCTATTGCCACCAAATTTTGATAGGATACCAAAAAATCCCTATCGGATTTTCATATAATAATTAATAATTTCATCGGGTTCATCAGTCTTTTCTAAAATGGCTTGCGGAATCGGTAATGGATTGCCATCAAGTAATAACCATTCAAGATCAGATAGTTGAGCTATTGTCGCTGGCAAGCTGGTTAATTGATTGCCTCGAATATCTAACCACTCAAGCTCAGACAACTGAGTAATCTCTGCCGGTAAAACTTCAATTTCATTATCATTGAGGTATAATTCCCTCAATTGAGTCAATTGCATTATAGCAGGAGGTAAGTTTGTTAATTGATTTATACCGAGATCTAACTGTTTTAAGTGAGACAATTGGGAAAAGGTTGGCGGCAAATCTTTCAATTGGTTATTGCTGAGATTCAATTCTCGAAGTTTTACTAACTGGAGAATATCCAGTAATATATCCGTCAGTTCATTGCCACTGATATCTAACTTTTTTAATTTAGTCAGCTTTGGAATTTCAGGCGGCATGGCTATCAGTCGATTATTACTTAACTCTAACTCTTTTAATTTAGACAGTTGGGAAATTTCTGACGGTAAAATAATTAATTGGTTATTACTCAAATTCAGTACTTTGAGCTGAGATAATTTGGCAATGTCAGGTGTCAGAATAGCGAGTTGATTATCATCAACATAAAGTGTCTCAAGCTGAGATAATTTACTTATCTCAGGGGGCAAAGTCAGCAATTGATTATCGCTCAATTCTAACCATTTAAGTTGAGATAAATTAGCAATATCCGGGGGCAAATAACTTAATTGATTTTCATCCAGGAATAGACTCTCAAGATGAGACAATTGGAACAGTTCTGGTGGCAATTCAGTTAATGCGTTTCCAGAAAGATCAAGTTCTAATTCTTGGTTTTTAGCAGCTTGTTCAATTATTTCAAGTAATTCTTTATTCATCATAATTAATGGTTAATGGTTAATGGGAAATTATAATTAGTAATTAATAATTTAAAATTCACAATTACTTCGGAATGAAGTTTCACAATTAATATGAACCACTCATTTCAATTTTTTGTAAGGTGGGTTATAACAAACTTATTTTACTTTTTTATTTATACTGAGCATACTTGAAATCTGTTAAAATTCAACTGATAACTGATAAAATGACTATGATCAAAGAACCTTGCACCTACGTCATCTTTGGTGCTACCGGCAACCTCTCACGCCTTAAACTGATGCCCGCTCTTTATCATTTAGAAGTAGCTGGACATTTACCCGAAGGAACCATGATTTTAGCCACCGGACGTAGATCATGGCATCGTGAACAATTCCTTTCTGAAGTTAAAAACATGCTCATAGCCAAAGCTCGCAATGGCTTAGATGAAAACGTATTTGAACAGTTTAAACAGCGATTGTACTATTTTCAAGGCGATCTGACCGAACCCAATATGTACATAGCGATGAGGGAATTGATTAACAACGATCCCATTTTTCCACAAAATGTCGCCTTTTACATGTCCATTCGCCCCGCAGAATTTGGCACCGTAGTTCAAAACTTAAGCGATAGCGGTTTATTAGATGAAGAACAGGGCTGGCGCCGCGTCGTGGTTGAAAAACCTTATGGCTATGATTTGGAAAGTGCGCGTGCCTTGCATCAACGCCTTTCTTGCTATTTGCGTGAAGATCAAATTTATCGCATCGATCATTATTTGGGCAAAGGTACCGTACAAAATGTCTTAGTATTTCGTTTTGCTAACCTTATGTTGGAGCCACTTTGGAATCGCAATTATATTGATCACGTTCAAATTACCCATTCAGAAACCCTCGGCGTGGGTAGTCGTGCCGATTACTATGACGGTGCGGGTGCCATGCGGGATATGATACAGAGCCATTTGTTACAATTACTCACCCTCGTCGCCATGGAACCGCCAGTTTCTATGGAAGCGGAGGCATTGCGCGATGAAAAAGTTAAGGTACTCAAATCCATCCGCCCTATTCCACAAAATGCTATACATACTCAAACCTTTCGCGCCCAATATGAAGCAAGTATTCTGCAAGGACAAAAAGTCAAGGGCTATCTACAAGAAGACAAAGTACCTAAAGACAGCGTCACTGAAACCTACGCGGCAATTAAACTCTTTATAGATAATTGGCGATGGGCTGGAGTGCCCTTTTATTTGCGAACTGGCAAACGTCTTGCCAAAGCCCAATCTATAATTTCCATCTGCTTTAAACAACCACCGCAACAGTTCTTTCGTGCCAATCATATTCAACACCCAAACTGGATATTATTAGGTATCCAACCAACAGAATGTATTATAGCTGAAATGACTGCCAAAGAACCAGGTTTAGAAATGAACACTCGCCCAATTAGCCTAGATGCGAGTTTCCGAAAAGATGATGAAGTGGTTAAGGAGGCTTATGAGGAACTCCTACTTGACGTGATTAAAGGAGATCGTTCCTTATTTCTACGTTATGACGAAGTAGAATATGCTTGGCAAATTGTTGATCCCATTTTACGGTTTTGGGCAACGGAACGCGATTACATTTCTACTTATCCGGCGGGTAGTTGGGGACCTAAGGAGAGCCGACGTTTATTTGAAAAAGAAGAACAAGTTTGGCGGCATTCTCTGAAAAATTAGGTTGATACAAATGTTTCCAGAGTATAATATTATAAGAAATCCTATTTTTGGGAAAAATCGGATTTCTTACAGTACCATCCCTATAGTCTAATTTAAAATTTAAACGTAATAAATTATGAAATTTCACGACACTTATTGGTTAATTAGCCTATTTCTGGTTCTGTTGACGGCGCAGAATTTGTTTGCGGATGAATCGCAAAAAGGCTTGCTATGGCAGATTGAAAAACCAGGGCTAACGCCAAGCTATATTTTTGGCACGATACATTCAGAAGATCCTCGCGTCAATAAATTGCCACCTATTGTACTACCCCGCTTTGAACAAGCTAAAAGTGCTTCATTTGAAATACTGATGGATATGCCAAACTTGTTAAAAGTAGCCAGTGCTATGTTTTTTACTGGGGAACAATCTCTAGATAAACTCATAGATGAAACACTTTACCTATCTGTTGTCAAGGCTCTGCGTCAACATCAGATGCCCGCTACTATGGTAAAAAGGCTCAAACCTTGGGCTGTGGTAATGACGCTCAGTTCACCCCCGATGAAAACGGGTGAATTTTTAGATTTGTTGTTGTACCAAAAAGCCCAACGCCTTCAAATCCCAACCTATGGTTTAGAAAAGGTAGAAGAACAGTTAGCTGTTTTTGATGACATCTCATTAGATGATCAAATCATTTTGCTCAAAGACACTTTGAAAAATATTAATGAAGTGCAAACTGTTTTTGACAAATTACATGAGTTGTATCTTCAGCGCGATTTAACAACATTGCTGAAGTTTAGTATTGAAGAAATGAAAAACGGCAGTGACAATCTATCATTAGTCGATAGCTTTTACGAAAGGCTAGTGGATGATCGTAATATCAGGATGGTTAAACGCATGGAGGCACGTTTACAAGAAGGTAATGCTTTTATTGCTATTGGGGCTTTGCATTTACCGGGTAAAAAAGGAGTGCTTAAATTGTTGCAGGAACGTGGCTATCAAGTATTAGCTATGTACTGAGGGAGCATCTATAGATGTTCAAAAAAATAAATTTTCATAAACCAAGTTTTTTTCAAAAAATCAGTCTCAAAAAAAATCCGATTTTTAGAAAAAATCGGATTTCTAGCTGAGTTAAATTTCTTACCAACAAAAATCTTGTGACGAACTTTAATTCAAGCTTCGGGGTACTGGTTTGAAGTCAAAAATTTTAGTAAAATATAAACCTCATTTAAAATTAGCGGAGAATAATCATTATGTTTGGCAAAGGTGCAGAAAAAACAAATGAGCAGGTTAACCGTTCAGAGGAAACAACACTGCGGTTGTCTGATGATATAGGCAAAATAGCGGTTCGAATCGGCGATATGGCGGATCGGATTGGCGATATGTCGGAACGTATTTTGGAAACCCAAAAGATTCAAAGTAAAAATCTTGAATTAATGCAGGAATCTGTGATGGAAGCGATGAAAATGATGGGTAAGCAAATGGAAAGCACCAACGAAATCATGGATTTTATAGTTAAAAAGGGTATGGGTGTTGATATGATAGGTTTTAATTAAGATATACTCTTTGCTGTAATAAATTTACCTTTTTTAATGAGGCAGCCGTTGCACCAAAAAGACGTTGTCCACCTACATAAAATATGTCTATAAACGCTTTGTACAGGACAAAAAGTTGTAACTCATTGAGTCTTGGTCAAGTGCTAAATAAAAACTTGTGTAAAATCATATAGTTATAAATATGCACCCATTTTTGTCCTGTACAAAGATTGGATTTTATGATATAGCATTTCCCTTTTGAGTGAAGTACAACTTTTGTAGGTATGCAGTCTTCCCGCCTACGTTATGTTCAACATCATCTTGACCACTACAATTTTTACCAAAAATAGTATTTCTAATGGACTGTTTTTCTACCGAACAATCCCGCGTTTCGATAGCAGCAAAAAGTCCACTAATTGTTGAACTTCTGGATATTGTCCACTCAGTTCTTTCAATCTTTCTATGGCTTGTTCTATAGTGAAGTTCTTTTTATAGATGATTTTATAAGCTTGGTGTAATGCCCTGATTGTTTCAGAGCTTTTCCCATGTCGCCTTAAACCTTCTTTATTAATACCATAAGCTTCGGCACGATTTCCCCAAACGGTGACAAACGGGGGGACATCTTTAAAAATTAAAGTACTCGCCCCAGAAAAACTATACATTCCCATAGCACAAAACTGATGAACTAAAGTAAATCCCCCTAAAATCACAAAATCTTCAATCCGTACATGTCCTGCTAAGGAAGCACCATTAGCAAAAATGGTCTGATTGCCCACTTGACAATCATGGGCAATATGGCAATAAGCCATAATCCAATTATCATCCCCAATACGTGTCATGCCACCGCCCTGTACTGTACCTCGGTTCATGGTGCAATATTCCCGTATTTCATTACGTGCGCCTATTTCCAAACAAGTATTCGGCTCGCCCTGATATTTTTTATCTTGGGGAACCTCACCTAATGAGACAAATTGGTAGATTTTATTGTCGCGTCCAATTCGCGTTGGGCCTTTAATCACAACATGTGGGCCTATCCATGTCCCGGTCGCAATTTGTACATTGGCACCAATGATGGAATAAGGGCCCACTTGGACATTGCTATCCAAATCGGCTTTAGGGTCAATTAAAGCGTGTGCTGATATCAATTTGAAATATCTCTCTTCATGCACATTAGATCAGCACTGGCAACCAATTTCTCATTCACTTTAGTGGTTGCAGCATATTTCCACACACCGCGGGTAGTGCGTATTAATTTAACTTCGATCAATAATTGATCACCCGGCTCAACAGGTTGTTTAAAGCGAGCCTTATCCACCCCAACTAGATAATATAGTGAATTATTTTCTGGTTGTGCGCTGGCTGTTTTAAATGATAGGATGCCAGTTGCTTGAGCCATCGCCTCAATCAATAAAACACCTGGCATGATGGGACGGTGCGGAAAATGGCCTTGAAAAAATGGCTCATTATAGGTAACATTTTTGATTGCAACCAAGGATTCACCTACGGTATAATCAAGCACTCGATCTATTAATAAAAACGGATAACGATGAGGAAGGTACTCAAAAATATGATGAATATCAATACTATTCATAAATAGTTAATTGCTAATAGTTAATAGTTAAAGGAATTTTTTAGAATCTGTTTAAAAAAATAGAATTTCTTGAACTTTTTTGAATGGGTTAAAAATATTAAAATACTTTTGCATACCTACATATATAATAAGAAGAGTAAACGAAATATAATTAACAATGCTCTCGCTTCGAGCAAAATGGTGACAATTAATAATTAATCTTTTTTCTTTTCTATGGTTTGTAAACGTCGCGCCATCTCATCAAGATGCTTAAATCTATGATAATTTCTATGCCAACGTTGGTTAAGTTCTAAAGGTGTACCGGAAGAATAAACGCCTGGCTCACGGATTGATTGCAATACGATTGATCCACCCGTGACATGTACATGATCAACTAATTCAAGATGACCTGCGATGCCTACACCCCCGCCGATCATGCAATAGCGACCGATGCAAGTGCTACCAGCAATTCCCACACAGCCGGCTATTGCAGTATGCTCACCAATTTGAACATTATGCCCAATTTGAATTTGATTATCTAGTTTTACGCCAACCCCTATCACCGTATCTTCCAAGGCACCTTTATCTATAGTGGTGTTAGCTCCAATTTCCACAGCATCGTGAATAATAACACCGCCGAGTTGTGGTACTTTTACCCATTTTCCAGCATCATTAGCATTTCCAAAACCATCCGAACCAATCACAGCCCCGGGATGAATAATTATACGTTGTCCTAATTGTGTGCCAGCACATAAGGTGACATTAGCTATTAATTGGCTGTTATTACCTATTTTGACCCCCTGACCAATGACACAGCTAGGACCAATGACGACATCACAACCCAATATAGCACCAGCTTCAATGACAGCTTGTGGGCCTATTGACACTGTGGACTCATCAAAAATGGCGTCCGTGCTCACCCAAGCAGTTGGGTGTATACCGGGAAGATAACGAGGGGGTGGATTAAATAAGCGAGCAGTTAGAGCATAGCCTAAATAGGGATTATCCATCACCAGTTTGGGCACTTTGCAAAAATGCCGATTCTTACTAGCTAAAATCACAGCAGCAGCCGATGTTTTAGCTAACTGCTCACGATACAGACTATTAGAAAAAAAACTAACTTCCTGCTTGCTAGCCAGTGTTAAAGTGGTGATACCTAAAATAGGTTCGTCGCCATTTGATGCACCCTCAAGTTTGGCACCAATTTGAGTAGCCAAATCTGTGAGATTAATGGATACCTTCAATGTAAATGAAAAATGAAAAATGAAAAATGGTTTTAGACCTAATAGGTTTTTAAAACCTGTCAGGTCTGTAGTCGTATTACTGACGGAACTGTCGGAGTTGTCTCAAAACTTTATCTGTGATATCGATACGTTTACTCGCCCAAACGACACCATCGCTGAGAATAAGATCATAAGACTCCCTCTTCGCCAACGTTTGAATGACTTGGGTAATAATTTTTTGAATTTTATCAAGTTCTTCATTACGGCGGAAATTGTAATCTTCACGAAACTCTTCCCTTTGGCGTTTTAATTCACGCCCTTTATCCCTAATCTTACGGCTAAGTTTACGAGCTTTAGCCTCAATCATAATATCAGCATTCTTGGTGAAGCGTTCTTCCAGAGTTTTAATTGCCTGTTTCGCACTGACCAATCCTCGTTGTCTGGATGCAAATTCTCGCTCTAGGTTGTGGTTAGCACTTTCAACTTGTGGTGCCTCATTCATAACTCTAATGGCGTTGACAAAGCCAACTTTAAGTTCCGCCGCCACTTGATGTGAAAAGACAAGAAAAATTAAGCTAACAATCAGATAAAAATGACGCATTTTCATAATGTTTAATGTTTAATGGTTATACTTATCAAGACAAATTCTGGCTTCCTTACAAATACTATTTCTTAAAGAAATAGTATTTGTTGCCGGATAAAACTTTTCTGGATAACTATAATGGTTAATAGTTACAAAAGAAATACTATTTTTTCAAAAAATTCTAACACGTTTAACCATTAACTATTATTTTACCAATTAAAGGTTGTGCCAATAGTAAATTGGAACAATTCAAGTTGATCACCCTCTTTTTTATTAAGTGGTTTTGCAAAACTAAAACTTAAAATACCCAATGGTGATAACCAGATAGCAGATAATCCGGTTGAATAACGTAATTCAGAGGTATCAAAATTTTCATCACTTCCATACACATTTCCAGTATCTATAAAGGCTGACCATCTAAATGAACGCATTTTCTTAACAAAGGGTATGGGTAAAATGATCTCCGCATTACCAACCAATTTTAAGTTGCCTCCCCAGGGTAAACCTCTGGAATCCAATGGCCCTAAGGTATTTCCTCTGAAACCACGTACTGTACGCGGGCCGCCCGCATAATAATTCTCAAAAAAAGGTAAATGCTCATTTTCACCGTATCCATCTCCATAAGCGATTTGACCCTTCAGTAGGAAAATATAATCAGTTATCAATGGATATAACCACTGGTGCCTATATTGCATTTTATAAAAACTCAGATCACTAAACGGCAGAGCGACTTCACCACTGAAAGATTGTAACATACCTCTATCTGGAAACAAAGCACGATTACGTGTGTCATGTCGGAAGCTGGCATTCAAACGATAAGAATTATAGGTGTCACCATTGGTTTTAATAAAATCAAAGACTTCTTGAGCAGTATAATCGGTGGTATTCAGTTGAGTGTGGTCAAAAGCAGTACCCACATTGATGTTATTAAATTCTGTGACGGGTAGTCCATAATTAAGACCCATTCCAAACGCATCGGTGGTGTAGCGACTCAAATTAGCGTATTCAGCATTCATGGTTCGATAAAATAAGTTAAAACCGCGACTGACACCGTCTATTGTTGTATAAGGATTCAAATAAGAGAAACGATAAGTCGTCATAAATTGACTATTATCAAAGGTGATTCCAACCCTTTTACCGGAACCTAAAAAATTATCCTGGATAATACTGGCATTGAATAATATCCCATAAGTTTGCGAATAACCCATACCTGCCATTAAATTACCTGAGGGCCTTTCGATGACATTATAATTAATATCAACTTGATCATCAGTATGAGGTACCCGCGGGGTTTCAAGCGTCACATCTTCAAAATAACCTAAACGTTCCAAGCGAGTCAATGAGCGCTTCACATCTTTAGTAGAGAGCCAACCCCCCTCCATCTGACGCATTTCACGGCGTAAAACTTCATCGCGTGTTTTAAGATTCCCACTAAAATTAATGCGTCGTACGTAAACCCGTTTACCTGGATCAACAAAAAAGTCTAACTTGACGGTTTTATTTTCTAAATCAATGTCTGGTACCGCATTCACATTAGCAAAAGCATAGCCCTCATTACCAATTTCTTCAAGAATCGCTTCTCGACTTTTAGTGATTTCTTTGCCCGAAAAAACACTACCCGATTTGATAGTCATTTTATCAAATAATTCCGCCTCACTCACAATTAAATTACCAATTAATTTAACTGAAGAAACCGTGTATTTATCTCCTTCCGTGATATTAATTGTGATATACACATTTTTTTTATCAGGCGTAATAGAAACTTGGGTAGAATCAATATTAAAGTTGATATAGCCTTGATCTAAATAAAAAGAACGTAGTGTTTCTAAATCGGCAGCCAATTGTATTGATGAATATTGATAGTCTTTAGTGATAAATGAAAACCACCCACCGGTATTTGATTTGATTTCATCGCGTAAATCTTCATCACTAACTGACTGATTACCCACAAAATTAATCTGCTTTATTCGTGCAATGAGTCCTTCAGAAATATCAATTTGTATTGCAATACGGTTACGACTCAGTGGGGTGACAGTTGACTCTATACGCACTGCATATTTACCTAAGCTAAAATATTGGCGTTGTAATTCCAACTCAACTTTATCAAGCAATGAACGATTAAATACTCGACCCTCAGCAAAACCAATATTTTTCAAGGCATGGCTCAATTCTTCGGTTTCAATGTCCGTATTGCCTTCAAAGGTAATTTTAGAAATTGCAGGACGTTCTTCAACTCGTACTACCAGGACATTGTCATCCCGTTCTAAGCGTATATCTTTAAATAAACCCGTTTTATATAGGGCGGAAATAGCTGCCGGCGTGTCATCTATAGAAAATTTCTCACCCACTGTCACCGGTAAATAATTAAACACGGTGCCGGCAGAAATTCGTCCAAGACCTTCTAAACGAATATCTTTAACAATAAATGCATCAAAAGCATAAGCTATGTTAGCTACGCTGCATAGCATTATGCTCAGAATAATAGGCCTTCTATATTTTAAGCTAAACACAAGATTAATTAAATAAACGCCATAAATCATTAAATATTGCCAATCCCATCAAACCAAGTAATAAAGTTAATCCAATCTGTTGAAAAAAATATTCAGTTCGTTCCGTTATTGGACTACCTTTAATCCATTCGATTAAATAAAAAAATAAGTGCCCCCCATCAAGCAGCGGAATCGGTAATAAATTGATAATAGCCAAACTAACACTAACTAAACCTAAAAAAGATAAGAATACCGCCAGACCTAATTGAGCTGATTGTCCAGCAAATTGAGCAATACTGATAGGTCCACTGATATGCTCGTATGAAATTTGTAGGGTTAACATTTTGACCATTACGCGCAAAGTTAATACGCTCATGTCCCAAGTTTTTTCCAGCCCATTAATCAAGGAATGCCATAAATTATAACGTTCCGTCACAAAATAGGGTGCCGAAATCCCCAATCGTCCTTTCCCATCAACGTTATCGGGTCTTAGGATCAATTCTAGCTTTTGATTATGCCGTTCAATAATGGCATAAATGTCCTGTCCTGGACGTTGATTGACATACTTAACCAAGGCAATCCAATCGCTAATAGGCTGCTTATCCAAAGTCAGAATTTTATCACCAGGCTGTAATCTAGCTCTTTCAGCAACACTACCGGGCATCACATCACCGATTATGGCGGGCCAAGGTGAACGAAAGGGATGTAAACCCAGTTTATCAAAAAAATGGCCTTCGGCAATATCGTCAATGGTAAATCCTGCTAAATTTAAAGATAAGTTTAACTTTTGTCCCTGGTCATTTTGTACCGAGTAAGTGAATTCTTTTTCATCATCAAGCAATTGTTGCAAAGTCGCTTGTATGACACTTTCCCAACGTACCGTCTGTTTCTCATTGACGGCGATAATTTGGTAGCCTTCACGAAAGCCCGCTTGTTCTGCCAAACTGTGAGGTACAACGTCACCTACCAACGCTTTCATGCCGGTCACTCCTACCATGAACATGATGGTATAAGCGACGATGGCAAATAAAAAGTTAAATAGTGGACCTGCAGCAACAATAGCAGTACGTACCCATAGAGGTTTTCGATTGAAGGCGCGGGGTAAATCTTCAGGGGCAATCTCTTCATCTTTTTGTTCCCCCAGCATTTTGACATATCCACCCAGGGGAAGAGGCGCAATCACAAATTCGGTTTGATCTTTACCAAAACGGCGCAACCACAGGGGGTTACCGAACCCAACGGAAAAACGTAAAATTTTAACGCCTAAGCGCCGGGCAACCCAGTAATGACCAAATTCATGCACGGTCACTAAAATGCCGATAACAACAATAAAAGCGAGTAAGGTTTGTACTATTAACATCAGTTATCAATTATCAGTTCTGTTAACCCATTCTGAAGCTAAGTGGCGGGCATGAGCATCATCTTCCAGAATAATATCTATTGAGGTAGGGTGGTGTCCACTTAATTGGGATAAAGTGGTTTCAACCACTTTAGGAATAGCGGTAAAACGTAAACGCTTTTGCAAAAAGGCTTGCACCGCCACTTCATTAGCCGCATTTAAAATCGTCGTTGCGGTTCCACCTGCTAACCAGGCATCATAAGCCAATTTTAAACAGGGAAAACGATTCAAATCAAGTGCTTCAAAATCCAATTGAGCCACTTCTATTAAATTCAAACGGGGAACACCGGATGAAATACGTTTTGGCCAGGCCAAACCATAAGCAATCGGTGTCCGCATATCAGGATTTCCTAACTGTGCCAACATTGAACCATCAATATATTCAACTAACGAATGAATCACACTTTGGGGATGTAATATCACTTCTATTTTTTCCGATGGTACGGAAAATAACCAAGCCGCTTCAATGACTTCCAAGCCCTTATTCATCATGGTAGCCGAATCGACTGATATTTTGCGTCCCATATTCCAATTAGGGTGAGCACACGCCTGTTCTGGAGTCACATCATGTAATTGTTCAATAGGAAGCGTCCGAAATGGTCCGCCAGAAGCGGTTAGCAAAATACGATTGACTTCCAGTGCTTCATTTCCAACTCCCCATTCCCGATTTTCCCAAGGTAAACATTGGAAAACCGCGTTATGTTCACTATCAATGGGCAATAATTCTGCCCCATGTTGGCGCACTGCTTCCATAAATAATTGCCCTGACATGACCAGGGCTTCTTTATTAGCTAATAAAACCCGTTTACCCGCTTGAGCGGCTGCTAAGGTAGGTAATAAACCTGCGCTACCCACTATCGCAGCCATCACAAAATCCACCTCTGCTAAACTTGCAACAAAGGTTAGTCCCTCAACACCACTTAATACTTGTACCGGGGAGTCAGTCTTTTTTAAACGCTGTGATAGCTGCTCGGCTGCCCTAGCGTCTGCCATCACGGCATAACGGGGGCTCCATTCTAAACACAAAGCTTCTAAACGATCAATTTGCCGGTGTGCCGTTAGCGCAATGACTTCATAAGCTGATTGATGCTGTTTAATCACATCCAGGGTATTAAGACCAATGCTGCCCGTCGCACCTAATATAGTAATGCTTTTCAAAATAGGTTACCTAATAAAAGCAGACATAAAACAAAAATAGGTGCTGCCGAGGTTAAACTATCAATACGATCAAGCACCCCACCATGACCTGGCAATATTTTACCACTGTCTTTAATGCCTGCTTGACGCTTAAATAAGCTTTCTAACAAATCTCCTAATATGGATGCCATAACTGTTAGTAAACATAATAACATAAAAAATAATAATGTCATTAATGACATTGATTGGAATAGAGCATAAATGAGCGAAACCACAAAACTGGTTAGTAAAGCCCCGGCGACACCTTCATAAGTTTTGCCTGGGCTGATTTTTTCGGCTAATTTTGTTTTTCCCCAGCGTTTACCAATAAAGTAAGCCCCACTATCTGCTGCCCAAATAAGTACCAATAGAAATAGTACCCATGGTCCACCAAAATGTTCATGTAGTATCAATAAAGCAACCCAGGGAGGCAATAAAATTAAAAAACCCAATAAGCCCTTAATAAACGGTGAAACCGGTATGAAAGAATGACCTTGTTGATAACGCAATACCCAAAACAGTGCCAATAGCCACCATAAACAAGCCACTATTAAGATTGTCATTAACCAGAACCCATTCCCAATGAATTTGGCGGGAACGAAGTTTCCCAATTCCCAATTCAAAATCCCCATTAATAGTACTAAACTGATCGTAATAGTATAAAGACTCCGCGCCATTTTTGAATGCCATCCACAAATACCTGCCCATTCATACGCACCCAGTATGACAAAGATGCTCAAAAACCAAGCAAACGTCTGCGAAGATAAACTCAATAATACCCACACGATGAGGGGAATTAAAATAATAGCTGTCAGTAGACGTTGTTTAAGCATTTTCTTCTTCTTCAACCTGATCGCCTGTACGACCAAAACGACGCTGACGGCTCGCAAATGACTTCAATGCTTCTATAAAGGTCGCTTTATCAAAATCTGGCCACAGCGTGTCTGTAAAATACATTTCGGCGTAAGCTAACTGCCATAATAAGAAATTACTGATCCGTTTTTCCCCACCAGTACGGATAAATAAATCTGGTTTCGGCAAATCGGCTAAACATAATTGTTCGGCAAATAAGCTTTCATTAATGTCTTTACTTTTAAGTACACCCTGTTCGACTTTTTGTGCTAATTGTTTTGCTGCTTCAAGAATATCCCAATGACCACCATAATTAGCCGCAATAACTAATGTTAAGCCGGCATTATTTTCAGTTAGTTTTTCAGCCTCAACAATTAGTTTTTGCAGATTATCTGGAAAAGCTTCACGAGCACCAATAATATGCAAGCGTACATTATTTTTATTTAAGTTATTGACTTCCCGCTGCAATGCCGTTACAAATAAATCCATCAGCAAACTGACTTCCTTTTGGGGTCGTCGCCAATTTTCACTGCTAAATGCAAACAAGGTTAATATTTCAACGCCTTGTTCCGCACAAAAATTGAGTACTCGACGGACGGTCTCAACCCCGGCTTTATGTCCAGCATAACGCGGCAAGAATCTTTTTTTAGCCCAGCGACCATTACCATCCATAATAATGACAATATGGCGTGGGATACGGGAATGATTCATTATTAAATTTCCATTAATTCCGCTTCTTTTTCAGCCAACACAGCATCAACTTTTTTGATGAACTGGTTCGTTAATTTTTGGATATCTTCTTCAGCGCGATGTTCATCATCCTTGGAAATATCTCCTTCTTTCATTAATTCCTTCAAATCTTGATTGGCATCACGGCGTATATTGCGAATAGCTATCCGTGTACCTTCAACTTCTTGACGTACAACTTTTACTAAATCACGACGACGCTCTTCTGTCATAGCTGGCAATGGGAGACGTATTAAATCTCCTACATTGGTTGGATTTAATCCTAAATCAGAATCGCGAATCGCTTTATCTAGCACCGTCACCATACTTTTATCAAAAGGTGTCACACCTAGCGTCCGCGAATCTAATACGGTCACATTAGCAGCTTGATTGATAGGAACATTTGTACCATAATAAGACACAGTTATATGCTCAAGTAAAGAAGTATGAGCACGCCCTGTCCGAATTTTAATAAATTCTGATTTGAGGGTTTCAACACTTTTGTGCATTCTTTCATCAGCATCTTGTCGGATCATTGTAATCATTTCATTCATGATCATTTCCTTTTATTTTATCTTCCTCATTAACAATTAAAGTTCCTTCATCAAAACCGGCTATGGCACGAGCCAGCGTGCCCACTTTACTAATATTAATTACTCGTAATGGCATTTGATTATCCCGACACAATACAACGGCAGTCGTATCCATCACATTTAATTCCAAGTGAATCACTTGATTATAACTTAACTGTGAAAAACGTTTTGCCCTTGGATTAGTAACCGGATCAGAGTCATAAACTCCGTCAACTTTGGTCGCTTTTATCATTAAATCCGCGTCAAGCTCAATAGCGCGTAAACTAGCCGCTGAATCGGTGGTAAAAAAGGGGTTGCCGGTGCCTGCGACAAAAATAGTGATGCGCCCTTTTTCCAAATGGCTATTAGCTAATGACCGAGTGTAGTGTTCACAAATGGTATTCATACGAATAGCTGACATAACACGGGCATCAACCCCTATTTTTTGTAGTGCATCTTGCATAGCTAAACCATTCATCACAGTTGCCAACATGCCCATATAATCAGCTGAAACCCTATCAATCCCACTGGCGGTCAAGCCGCTACCGCGAAAAATATTTCCTCCTCCGATAACCACACCTAATTGTACACCAAGCTGCACCGTTTTATGTAATTCGCTGGCAATACGGGACAGGGTCTGGGCTTCTATACCAAAATTAGCCCCCCCCATCAATACCTCACCACTGAGTTTCAACAACACGCGACGATAGGCACTGGAAACCTCAAACATACATCTACCCCTTTTTTTTAATTGTGAAATTTAGTTCCGAAGTAATTGTGAATGGTGAATGGGGGATATAATCGTTAAAAATATAAACATTTGTGGACATGTCATCTTTTAAAAAAAGGGTATTTCTCATTCCTAACAATTCACAATCACGCCGTGAAACAATTCACAATTAATCATTAACCATTAATCTGTTGCATGACTTCATCAGCGAAGTTTTCGCTTTTCTTTTCAATCCCTTCACCTACTTCAAAGCGTTCAAAATGTGTCACTGTAGCACTTTTCGCTTTCAGTAAATTTTCAACTTTTTGGTCAGGGTCCTTGACAAACGGTTGACCCAATAAGGTCACTTCGCCCAAAAATTTCCTAAGACGACCTTCAATCATTTTTTCAATAATATGCGCCGGTTTTCCACTATTAGTCGCTTGTGCTGCAAAAATCTCCCTTTCTTTATCAAGAGTCTCAGCGGGCACTTGCTCGGCAGACACACACAGTGGACGGCTTGCCGCAATATGCATAGCAATATCTTTAGATAATTCTGCTTCACTACCTTGTATATCCACTAAAACACCAATGCGTGTCCCATGTAAATAGATACCTAAATTACCTGTATCCATCAAGGCTATTCGCCGTACATTGACATTTTCACCAATCTTGATTATTAAATCTTTACGAGCTTCTTCAACGCTTTTTTCACCGCCGACTAGGGGTGCCGCCATCAAGGTTTCCAAATTGCCAGGACATTCACGTAAAATAGTCGTCGCCACTGTATCACAAAAATCTTTGAAGTCATCAGCCTTAGAAACAAAATCCGTTTCACAATTGACCTCCACCATAGCAGCATGGTTGCTATCTTGCTGTATGATAATTAAACCTTCACCTGCAATTCGCCCCGATTTTTTGGCTGCTTTAGCTTGACCTGATTTACGCATGGCTTCAATGGCACCTTCAATATCACCTTCACTCTCTGTCAGTGCTTTTTTACATTCCATCATGCCCGCACCAGTGCGTTCACGCAACTCTTTAACCAATGCTGCTGTAATTTTCATTTTGCCTCTTATTTAATTGTTTACTCGTAATAATTATTCAGTCTTAGCGTGTTAGAAATCCGATTTTTTGCAAAAATCGGATTTCTTTATCTCTTTGCTGGACGGGGTTGCAAAGCCCGTCCAACAATTAAAGCAACAATAAAGAATTGGATTTTTATTCACAATTGAAACGAAGTTTTCCAATTCCCAATCCCCCAAGTACGTCCCTACATGGCTTCAGACTCAACTTCTACAAAATCGTCTTCACCTACACCCATTTCTAAGTTCGTCTGGCGACCATCAAGAAT
>QNES01000082.1 GCA_003645255.1 Gammaproteobacteria bacterium | reverse complement strand
GCGTAGAAATTCTTGCGGCGTTAAATTCTTATAATTGCTTGGCTGGGCGAGATGCTCTAACCATTGCTCAAAAGCATTGCCAATGTTATATAAATGTCGTGTCCACAAGGGATCAACGCCTTGTTCCCCTGCAAAAATGACCCATAACCAACTCACGGTTAAAATAAAAACAATTAATCCCAAAGACATTTGAAAAAAAGCCAGTGGCATGATTGTTTTACCTTGAGATATAATAACTAAACTGCCCAAAGCCATAATAATCATGATCATTGAAACTGTTAAACCATGAAAAAAATCAACATGATAACGATGTTCTTGCTCTTTATCGGTAGAAATAAATAAAAATGTGAATGGTATACCTAAAAGTAAATATTGGGGCCATAACCAAATATCTGGAGAAAATTGGTAAAGTAAAGCCACTTCTTCTATAAAAAATAATTGAGGCAAATTGACGATAAACAATTCTAAACTCAAAAAAAGGATAGCTGCCATATTGACCATTTTATCCAGGGGTTTGACTAAATCACGTCCGCCCATTAAACCAAGCAACACGCAAAGCCAAAGGGTAATCAACCAAATATGAGGAAACACAATAAAAATAGCAATAACTATGCCAAGTAAAATAATTTCCCGAAGATGGTATAAATCAAATCGACTCCATAAAGGTTGCCATAAGATAAAAACACCAAAATGAATGAGCAACACAACGCGCAGCCATAGTTCAGACCATGGTTTCGAGGTTGAAAAATCCCACCATAGTATAATATGTAAGGTAATTAATACTAAACCCAGCCAACGATGTTCATGTTTAGGGGAAATAAATGGATTTGAATGATGAAGCATGGTTATTTTTGATAATTGTGAATTGTGAATTTATAATTATAACCAGTCTGATAACTGATAACTGATAAATGAAATGATGAAACAAATTTTCACCCTGGCTACTTTAGTTACACTGGAAGCCCTACGCACCCGCTTTTTTTTCGTTATTATCTTATGGCTACTAACTGGTTTTGGATTAGCCCTATTTATAGGGCAAATTACAGTTATTGAAACAACTGCTTATCAAAGTAGCCTATTAGCCGCTTTTTTACGTTTAAGTGCCGTGTACGTTGTGAGCTTGTTTGTCATCACCAGTATGGTACATGAATTTCATGATAAATCAATTTATTTATGGTTATCTTTATCCATACATCGAGCAACGTATTTTCTGGGCAAATTCAGCGGATTCATGGTCATTGCATTTATTACTGCGATTTTGTTTGGTAGTGCTTTGCTTTTGTTTGTTCCTTACCTACAAGTCGGATTATGGACACTATCCTTACTTTGTGAATTGTTTATTATCATCGCTGTAAGCCTATTATGTGTACTCACTTTCCATCATACCGTTCAAGCATTTAGTGCCGTATTAGGATTTTATATTTTGGCTCGAAGTATCGGTGCCATGCAATTGATGACGCAAGGACCACTGAATAACCCTCAATCCTGGATAGACCCATTTATTTATGGATTCATTAATTTACTGGCTATGCTATTACCCAACTTAGATCGTTTTACCCAATCACAATGGATAATCTCCCATACAGGTTCTATGGATAATTTACTAGAAATGATTATACAAACGATAATTTATGTCATATTGCTAATCGCAATGAGTTTATTTGACCTCTATAGAAAAAATTTATGATTCAAAAACAACGTTCTATTCGTAGCCTCCCCAAAAGGGTAATAGGTTTATTAATTTTAAGCTTGTGCCTACAAATCACTTGGCATCATCAGTTACCACCATCACAAGCAAAAATACAACCATTAACTTCGCCCCCTAAACTTGAACTACTCCAACTCTTTAGTTTAGGTGATCCTATCGTCAGTGCCAAAATACTTATGTTGTGGCTTCAAGCCTTTGATACTCAAAAAGGACAATTTCTTTCTTATCAACAACTTGATTACAATGCTTTACAACAATGGCTGGAACAAATTTTGCTTTTAGATCCGCAAAGTCAATATCCACTATCAGCAGCCAGTTACTCCTATTCTATGGTTCGCGATCCCCATAAAAAACGGCAAATATTGGAATTTATTTATCAACAATTTTTTATTGATCCAGCCACCCGTTGGCGCTGGTTAGCTCATGCGACAATATTAGCTAAACATCGTTTAAAAGATTTGCCTTTGGCCCTAAAATATGCAGAAGCTATCGCCGCTCATGCTACTCCAGACATGCCCTATTGGACACAAGAAATGCGTATATTTATTTTAGAGGAGATGGGAGAATTAGAACGGGTGCGTTTAATTATTGGTGGTATGCTTGCCAATGGGCAAATTACGGGTTCTAACGAAATGAAATTTCTGAGTGATAAATTGCTGACTTTGGAAGGTAACAAATAAAGTAAGGTTAGTCAATCTGATTGAAGTCAGCTTTAGCAGACTTTAGCTTTTAGCCTTGAAATTTATTTCAAGGCTAAAAAAATTAAATTTTTTCGACGCTGAGTATAAACAATATTGAAAAATTTTGCATTTACGTTATAATTATTAGTATAGGTAAATATAAATAACAAGCCTGTTATAAATTAACTCAGGAATTCACAAAAAAATAATATACCCGTTAGGAGTAATTTAACAGAACATGTTATTTAAAAAAGGAGACTGAAATGAAAAAACAAGCTGG
This sequence comes from Gammaproteobacteria bacterium, assembly GCA_003645255.1. Classification (GTDB taxonomy): domain Bacteria; phylum Pseudomonadota; class Gammaproteobacteria; order Beggiatoales; family Beggiatoaceae; genus QNES01. The sequence continues at coordinate 15,342 of QNES01000082.1, read as the reverse complement.
ATTTACACTGGTAGAAATCGCCATTGTCATGGTGATTATTGGTTTGCTCTTGGGCGGTGTTCTTAAAGGAAGAGGGCTAATTGTCAGTGCTAAAATTAGAAATATTGAAAATGAATTTAATGGATTATCAGCTGCGGTTTATAGCTATCAAGACCGTTATCTCGTTTTGCCTGGAGATGATGATAGGGCAAATAGATTTACTGATATAGCTAGTCCCTGTACGACTGACTGTGGCGACCGCAACGGTATAATTGGGGGTGATTTTAATTCAACAACAGATACAGACGAATCTCGTCTATTTTGGTTGCACCTACGCAATGCTGGATTAATCAAAGGAGCAAAAACCGACAAAACCCAACCTCTTAATAGATTTAATGGACAAATTGGGGTAGCCACCGGGACTGGGACGGCAATAGCTGATGTGACAATTCAAAGAGAATTTATTGGATTTACCAGAATTCCTCAAGAAGTTGCTAGATCATTAGATGAGCGAGGCGATGATGGTTTATCTGCATCTGGCAGTATTAAAGGACTTAAAAACGATGGAAGCACTTCAGCAGGCGATTATGTGACTGATGAACTCTATCACTTATACTTTTCTATGTAATTTTCACTTTATAAAACCTACGGGGTTTCAAACCCGCAGGTTCAACATCAAAAATGATGCACCCAATTCTTAACTAAGCTTCCCATTGATGGAAGGCTTTTTTTAAATTGGGTTACATTCTGTCGCCTGGGGCCCTTTGGGACCCATGGTTGATTCAAACTCGACCTGTTGTCCTTCTGCTAGAGTCTTAAATCCCTCTTTCTGGATGGTGGAAAAGTGAACAAATACGTCCTTGCTGCCATCTTCGGGTGAAATAAAACCAAAACCTCTGGTTTCATTAAACCACTTAACGGTACCTTTTTGCATACCAATTTAACCTCATTATGTCAATATGTCAATCTAAAACCAACTTTTTAAGTTGGATAAATCACTAAATAAAAAAAATCTGAAATAAGACTTTAAATAAAAAATAAATTTTATCAGGTTTTATTCCAATGTGTGCATTGTCACGTTATTTGATTAAAATATCACTTAACATCACAACAAGATCGCAATTCTGTTATTAAGTATTAATATCTATAAACTTACTGAGCACGATCAAATTTTCTGATTTTTAGAAAGCGATAGAGTCAAACAAGTTTTTGAAATCTGTCTGCTCTAAAATCCGAAATTTTGACCGTTTTCTGAACATCTATATATAGTAAACGTTAATACATCCAAACACGGGAACGATCAACCCATTATCCCTTCGCTATAACTTTCATTGTTATACATAAGTACTTAAGCAGTTGATTTTAAAGTCGTTTTTTTGTATCCACCCAGAGTGAAACGAACCGACAGAACTCCCAAATAAGAACTTATTCAAACCTCATTTCTTAAGGGTTACTTTGCTGACTTTTTTAATGTGCTAAGCTAACCACCCTCAAGCTTTTTTGATTATACTTTACTTTTATAAAAATGTAAAGCTTTTTTAAGTGAAGATTATAAATATTTTATACCTCAACAAAAAAATATCCTTTGCCAAGTTTAATTTTTAACTATCGTTTTTTAGATAATTTATCAACCGGGCATCTATAAAGGATTGCGGAAGCCCTGAATACTTAGCCTTATTCTTTAGAAATCAATTTCGCTACCAAATATTCACGATTAAGACGGGCAATATGGCTTAAAGGAATACTTTTTGGACATTCAAAAGAACACGCACCGGTATTAGTACAAGCCCCAAAGCCTTCTTTATCCATTTGAGCCACCATTTTTTTTACCCTGGATTGTTTTTCTATCTGACCTTGTGGTAACAGGGCTAAATGTGACACTTTGGCTGCAATGAAGAGCATAGCAGAAGCATTTTGACAGGCTGCCACGCAGGCACCGCAGCCAATACAGTCTGCTGCTTCAAAAGCTTCCTTTACGTTTTCATTGGAAATCGGTATGCTATTAGCATCGGGAGCGGAACCCGTATTGACTGAAATATAGCCACCCGCCTGAATAATTCTATCAAAAGCGGACCTATCAACTATCAAATCTCTAATCACCGGAAAAGGTTGAGCACGCCAAGGCTCTATATAAATAGTATCTCCATCTTTGAAAGAACGGAGATGCAATTGACAAGCACTAATCGCTTGCTCTGGACCGTGTGGTCGACCATTAATATACAAACTACACATCCCACAAATACCTTCACGGCAATCATGATCAAAGGCTACCGGTTCATCGCCCTTTTTTAGTAACTTTTCATTCAAAATATCCAGCATTTCAAGAAAAGATAATTCTGGAATAATATCATTTAGGGTGTAATCTACCATTTTGCCAGGCGTATTGCTATTTTTTTGTCGCCAAATTTTTAGATGTATTTTCATGTTCTTTATTTTATTTATTAACCATGATATAATAACTGAACTTATGCGCAGAAATAGAGATATTCAGATAATTTTTTTCAAAAAGTGTTGTGCTCAATTTTTTAGCTCGAAGCATCTTGGCGTGAAATTAAAAAGGCTTCAAATTTTTATGACTTTATATCAAATCATTATTTCATTCGTTTTTATTTTTGCAATGAGCATAGGAGCAGCTAGTGATGAATCATCTACTTCATTATTTGCTATTGGTAAATATGCACAAAGCAAAACCAACGAATATACTAATAATCTTAAATTAAGTAAGATTTTAACAATTCCTGGTGCAGATGAGTTAGAAATTACCATTACAGGTTCGATTGAAAAATGCTGTCAATCCGATAAAGTGACTCATAAATGTTGTGATTATTTAACCATTTTCGATCACAATAACCATGAAATAGGTAAATATAGTGGGAATATTAACAAAAAATTCACGGTACCAGGGGCATCCATCCGTGTCACTTTTAAATCAGATAACCGAACAACTGATAAAGGTGTGCTAGTATCAATTTCTGAACGCTTACCAGCCAGTGTGTTTAATGAAATAAAAACCCAATTATTGGAAACCACGGAAAATATTTTAAAACAGGGTACCAAAGAAGCTTATCTCAAAATCGGTGAAAATTTGCAGTTATTTAAAACCTTACATGCAAAAATAACCAAAACACAAAATATTGATAGTATTATAAACGAAGTGACAGCAGCATTAATTAGTATTGCACGAACTTATCGGGAAATAGCCACAATGGATGCTAAAATAATAGCAGTTCACCAAATCCAATTTGAGATTTATGCCGGGTTGAAAAATAAAACTTTATACAATATTTCAAAACTTGAAAAAAAGAAACAGGTTTATCTATCTAAGCTTGATGAAGTTCAAACCCAGTTAACCCGCATTGAAAATACGCTGGAAAAACAAAAGGCGCAGTTTTCTATTGATGGTTATAAAAACATTGTGCAATCTCTTTACGCTCAACAAGTGATTTGGACTAAATTTTATGAAGTACAAGAAAACCTGGAAACCAAACTTCACAGCCATTCGCAAAAGATTGAGTTACTTTTGCATATTTTAAATATTAATTCACAAATTTATGAGCAATCAGCTAATGTTGCCCTATTGCGTAAATCGACGGTATTAACATTAAATAACCTTACTAATTCAACTGGATTTAAAAAAATAATTGCTGATATTAGAGTCAGTGAAACTGAAATTAAACAATGGCTGGAACAAATTGAACAAACTGAGTTAATGGTTAATGGTTAATGAAATAGTCAATACAACGCGCAAGCCCTGAGTAGTTACTCACCATTAATCATTAACCAAGGCAGGCACTATGATTCAAAATAAAAAAAAGATTGTTCTTTTAGTAGTTGCTATATTCCTTTTTTTCATTATGACTGTGATTTTCTTATTGTTTCAGAAATTTTTGCCTGATTCTACTAGTGGCATTTCAGAAAAACAAATAACGATCCAGCCTGTTTCTTATGAACTGAACGAATCCCCGCATGAAGAATCTTCTAAAAAATTAGAGTCATCTAAGATGATAAAAAGAGCTGAAGTAGCGGTGCCTAAAAAACAAAAGGAGCCCGAACTACCAGATGTCTATTGGTCTGAATTAAATAAAAATTTACTCGCATTAGAACAAGAACGAACTGCTATTATGACGATGGTTATACCAAAATCATCTCATCCGCAAACGCTGCACAACATAGACTTGACAATAGCAAGTCGTACTCCCAAACATAAGACTCAAGAAAAGTCAAAAACACTGATAAAGCTATCATCGAAAGAACCAGCAGAAATGACTTGGGCTTTGGTAGGGCATCGGTTAATTGAGTTAGAACAAGAGCGAAAGAATACAATTACTTCACTGAGTGTTAAAGTTAATCAAATAGAAAATGTGGAATAGGGAATGGGTAATTCATATCATTTACCAAATCTATTTATTGATCTTCGCTACGCTTCGTTACTACACGACATTTCTTAAATCCGTTGTACTACTATATATATTAAGGAGAACTCTATGACAGCAAAGACTGTTGCTATCTATTCTTGGATGAGTGTACCAGTATTGGCTGGCACTTTATTAATGAGTGGCTGTGGAAATGCACTAAAACCTCCAACGGACAAAGTTGCCAACGCTGAATTGGCAATAAGTCGAGCGCAAGATGGCAATGCTCAAACATACGCGCCGATAGAACTACGCCAAGCTGAAGATCATTTGCAAAAAGCTAAAGCCGCTATACAGGCTGAAGAGTATAAACAAGCAAAACATTTTGCCGAAAAAGCTTTGCTTGATGCAACACTAGCAGAATCTAAGGCGGAGTCTGAAACGGCGCGTCAGGCTGCCAAAGAAATGCGTGAAAGCATTGACACACTTCGTCAAGAAACTAACCGCTAATCACTGAAATCAACTAGGAGGACACAATGAGAAAAACGGGTATTCATCAGAGTTATTTTATCAAAACACTGGCTATCAGCATGACAGTTAGTAGCTTAATTACAGGTTGTAGTGGCGTTCCAGAAAAGGATATTATCCTTAAAGATGCCCGTGACGCTTACGCTGAAGCAAAAGCTAACCCCCATACAACGAATGTGGAAGCTATGTATGATGCGTCACAAGCCTTAGAAAAGGCTGAAAAGGCTGAAGATGCTGAAAAAATGACACATTTAGCCTACTTGGCTCAAAAGCAAGCTCACATAGCGGTTGCAGTAGCAGAGCGCAAAACGGCTGATACTCAAAGACAAGGGCTGGTTAAAGATAAAGATAGCGTGTTAATTGCAGCGCGTGAACGGCAAATAGTTGCAAAATCGCGTGAAGTCGAAATGGCGACTTTGCAAGCAAGGCGAACTCGCGGTCAATTGCTTGCAGAACAAGCAAAAACTCAGCAATTGCAATCCACAACTCAGCAATTGCAAAAACAACTGGCAGAATTAAAAGGTCGACAAACCGAGCGGGGTTTGGTATTAACCTTAGGTGATGTGTTATTTGAAACAGGTAAGGCAGATTTATTATCAAGTGCCACGCGTAAGATTGAATCGGTGGCGACATTTCTTCGGCAAAATCCTAACCGTAACGTATTAGTAGAAGGGCATACGGATAATCGTGGTAGCGAAGACTATAATCTTGGTTTATCTCAACGGCGTGCAGATTCAGTACGTTTTGCTTTGATACGTAGTAGGATACCTTCCAATAGAATATTGGCGAGGGGGTTTGGCGAAAATAGTTCTATTGCTAGCAATAGCACTGAGCGTGGTCGTCAACAAAATCGTCGGGTTGAAATTACCATTTTAAATGAGGGAGAAATTCTCCGTTAAAATGATTGGGAGGTCTAAAAAACCTTTGTACAGGACAATTTTTTATAATTCATTGTTAGAATCAGAATTTAAATATTTAAGAATTTACAGAATTGAAAACCTCGAAGTTAAAATTCACTTGTCATTCTGACAATTCTGATTCTAACAATAAAAAATGTCCTGTACAAAAATTCCCAATATCATCTCATTATCATCCACACATTGGCTTAGTTCATTCACTCATTGGTTATTTCCTCAAAGCTGTTTTTTATGTGGAGATATAAGCACACAAGTCGTCTGTACAGCCTGTTTAGCCGATTTACCTTATCAAAATGCGGCTTGTATTTACTGTGCTAAACCCTTAAAATCTGAAAAAACAAACTCAGAAATTTGTTATCAATGCCGAAAAGAACTTCCTCCTTATACTCATACTCAAGCCCTATTTTCCTATACCTATCCGGTAAGCACATTGATTCCAGCAGCAAAATTTCAGCAAAATCTTGCCGTACTCAATCTATTAGGATACTTAATGGCACAATTTATGATACTAGAACCACGCCCCGATGTTCTCATTCCTGTGCCACTGCACCCTAAACGCTTACGTCAACGTGGTTATAATCAATCCTTAGAGTTGGCTAAATGCATTACAAAAGAAACGGGTATTCCGTTAGACAATAAAGCTTGTAAGCGTATTAAAAATACAGCACCACAAACCTCCTTAACCAGTTCTCAACAACGCCAAGACAATGTGAAATGCGCATTTCAGATTATAAATATAAAACCCCATTGGCAACATATTATTTTAATTGATGATGTGATGACAACCGGTTCTACCGTCAAAGAGTTAGCTTTAGAGTTTAAAAAAGCAGGTGCGAAACGTGTCGATGTATGGTGTTGTGCGCGTCGATAAACAATATTGATAAATGTTCAACAGGTAGTACTATAAACCTGACAAGTTTTTTCGGGAACTATTTTTTAGCACTACTAATAGCAAAGTAGGAAAGCAAAATGTTGAATTTATATCAAACTTTCAGGAATATCATTATGTCATTACTTTCAATCCCCTCAAACGCTGACAAAAAAAAATACAGCATTTGGCTTAACAATTTTATGTGGTATCGTTTGCGATTGGGTATCATCATTGCTATGATTTCCATATTAACTTTCCTTATTCTTAATTTATCACGTTATCCAAATATTGATTTTTCCTGGTTATATACTAATCTAATGCAAGCAGCCTTTTTATTATTAAGTTTGGCATTATTATATACGCCAGTAGGACATACTCACCCTGGTTTCATTTTACTTCTTTTTTCTTGGTCCATTACATTGGTTCCCCAATATTGCTACTTACAAGTAGGTATAGCTCATTTTGATTTTGTGGCATGGACATTGACATTTCTTGGACAAGCAACCCTATTACATTACCAGTGCTATGGCGATTGCATCTCGTTTCACAATTGGGCGTATTGCTTTGTTTCTTGATACTATTTTTCGGATTTAATTTATCATTTGATACACAAATAGCTCATGCTGACTTTACTTTTCTTTCCCTCTATTTATTCTGGTTCTGTGTGATATGCAATATTTCTGTCTATCTCTATGAAAAGCTACAATATTCAGAATTTCAGGCTAAACTCTATTGGCAAGTTGAACAAGAAAAGTCTGAGCGTCTTTTACTTAATATTTTACCGGCTTCTATCGCCAAACGACTCAAACAAAAAATATCAACAGTGGCAGATGATTTTTCAAAAGTATCCGTTTTATTTGCTGACATTGTCGGATTTACAGAAATGTCGGGACGAATGTCTCCTCCTGCATTGGTTAATTTGCTCAATAATATTTTTTCCTTATTCGATAAACTAGTTGAACAACATGGTTTAGAAAAAATTAAAACCATTGGTGATGCTTATATGGTTGTCGCTGGTTTACCCACACCTTGCCAGGATCATATCACACAAATTGCGGATTTAGCATTAGAAATGCAACAAGCTATTGCCCAATTTAATGTGGAACACCAGAACCATTTAAAAATTCGTATTGGGATACATACAGGACCTGTAATTGCAGGAGTCATTGGCATTAAAAAATTCGCTTATGACTTATGGGGCGATACCGTCAACACGGCAAGCCGTATGGAATCGCATGGTATCCCAGAGCGCATTCAAGTTTCTAGCGACATTTATGAGGCGTTAAAAGAAAAATATATCTTGGTTAAACGTGGCACCATTCAAATTAAAGGTAAAGGTGAAATGACCACTTATTGGTTAAAAAGCAAGCAAGTTAAACATGAGCATTTTCAGACTGAGTCGTCTGAAAAAATTTAGCGGATTCCAATTATTCTTTATAAAAATAAAATGAACAAGTTTATTATCCAAATCGATCCAATGATTGGGGAAAAATATATTAATGTCCCTTTTGTGGGACAACAATTAGTAGAACATCCAATCTATAATAAGGGTTCGGCATACACTGAAGTTGAACGGGAACAACTTGGTTTATATGGCATTTTTCCGAGATATGCCTCCACAATAAAGGAACAACTTCGTAGAGTCTATGAAAATTACTCTTTGAAAACAACGCCGATTGAAAAATTTATATTTTTGCTTGGTTTACTTGACCGTAATGAGACCTTGTTTTACCGTTTAGTTTTGGAACATACTGAAGAAATGTTACCCATTGTTTATACGCCAACGGTTGGTGAAGTTGCCAAAACTTATAGCCACAGGTTTCGTCGTCCTAGGGGGTTGTATATACCCGATGATCAAATATCACATATTGATAGAATATTAGCAAATGCTCCATTTTCTAATATTAATTTGATTGTTGTAACCGATGGGGAACGTATTCTTGGCTTAGGTGATCAAGGAGTGGGGGGAATGGCTATTCCAGTTGGGAAAATAAGTCTTTATGTTGTGGGTGCCGGTATTCATCCTGCACTCTGTTTACCCATCATCCTCGACGTAGGAACAAATAATGAAGAATTGCTCAAGGACCCTCTTTATTTAGGCTTAAAACACAAACGGTTAACGGGTGATCGCTACGACGAAGTGATTGAAGAATTTGTAAAGGGGGTAAAACGGCACTTTCCGCATACTTTAATACAGTGGGAAGATTTTGGTAAACATCATGCCCTTTCTATCCTAAACCGTTATCGAGAACGCTTATGTTCTTTTGATGATGATATTCAAGGTACCGGCGCGGTTACCGTTGCTGCTTTATGTAGCGCCATTTATAGTCAACATAAAAAACTCAAAGATCAACATTATGTATTCTTTGGATTTGGTCAAGCAGGTTATGGTATCGCTACACTACTTGTACATGCAATGCTAGAAGAGGGCTTGACTGTGCAAGCTGCAAAAGAACGAATTTATCCTATCGGGCACAACGGCTTGGTCTTTGAAGACATGAACCCTCATCAATATCAAATGCCTTTTGCACGTAAACGTGCTATTCTCCAAAATTGGCAGATTCGTCGTTCTGATAAAGTTGATCTATTTGATACCGTGCTTAATGCAAAAGCAACTGTATTGATTGGTACATCAGGTATACCCAACGCATTTACCAATGAAATCTTATCGCAAATGGCCAAAAATGCTGAAAAACCGGTCATCTTTGCCCTTTCAAATCCAAATAATAAATGCGAATGTTTGCCAGAAAACGCTTTTCAAGCCACTGAAGGACGTTGTATTATGGCAACGGGTAGTCCATTTCCTAAGGTTACCATAAACGAAACGACGTATAATATTTCCCAATGCAATAATATGTATATTTTTCCAGGGCTTGGGTTAGGTGCTATTATTTCTATGACACCCAAAGTGACTGATCAAATGTTAGTTGTGGCTTCAAAAGCACTGGCTGCTATGGTTCCGTTGAATAATGCGACTAAGGGTATACTTCTTCCTGATATCCATAATATTAGAAAAGTATCAGAGAATGTGGCTTTTGCAGTTGCTAAAGAAGCCCGTGACAGTGGTTTAGGAATACGTTTATCTGATGATAAGTTAAGGAATCTCATAAAACAAGCCATGTGGAAACCTGAATATCTTCCTTATCGACATGAAACGTAAATTAAGTAGGTGACGCAATGCCATTAAGTATCGCTGCGGGCGAACACGCAGGATTCGATTCGCCCCTACAGCCAATATGTGGGATTAGGTTTTCAGTTGTCTGTTTCGCGAATAAGCCAATCCCATTAAGATGAATCCGGCAATTAACATAGGTAAAGTCAATAATTGTCCCATCGTCATCCAATCAAAAGCGATAAAACCTAAATGATTGTCAGGGGTGCGAACAAATTCGACTAAAAAGCGAAAACTGCCATAACCGATTAAAAATAATCCTGATACTGCCATTATTGGGCGAGGGCGTTTGGAAAATAGCCACAAAATGATGAATAAAACGATGCCTCTAATGCCATTTGATATAATTGTGAAGGATGGCGGGGGAGATTATCTGCATAAGGGAATACCATGCCCCAAGGTAAATCCGTTGGGCGCCCCCATAATTCGCCGTTGATAAAATTACCCATGCGCCCTGCTCCCAAACCCAGCGGGATAAGCGGTGCAATAAAATCCGTCACTTCAAAAAAGCGTCGGTTAATTTGACGGGCATATAATCCCATGGCGACTAATACACCTATGAATCCACCATGAAACGACATGCCTCCTTGCCAAACTTTAAAAATAGCCCAGGGTGTCGTCATATAAGTCTGTAAATCATAAAATAGGATATAGCCCAGTCGTCCACCTAATACCACACCGAGTGCGCCATAAAAAATCAGATCGCTTAATTGTTGTGCTGTCACAATCGCATTTGGCTCTCGTGTCCGCCGTGAACCTAACCACCATGCAAAACCAAAACCAATTAAGTACATAAAGCCGTACCAATGCACTTTTAAGGGACCAACTTGGAATAAAATGGGATCAATTTCAGGATAAGTTAACATAATGCTTAATGGTTAATGGTTAATGGTTAATGATTAAAGACGCATGTCTTTTAACAATTGTTTAACCGTTTTTAAATGTCGTCTGCTGACTTCTAATGGTTTTTCAACTTCTTTAAGTAGAATATAATAACGTTTTGTTATTCCTATAGCATTCTTTTTTAAACCGGTTATCTGTGTGATAGCGACTAATGTGCTGCGATGTATGCGTAAAAATTGCCCTGCAAATTCTTTTTCTAAGTCTTTCAATGTTTCACTAATTAAAACTTCTTCTTCTTTACAACACATCATGACATATTTGTCATTAGCATAAAAATAATAAATTTGATTCACCGGGACTAAACACAATTCGCCACGTTGATAGTAACTAATCTGAGTACGGGCGCGGGGACTAGGGGAAATCGGTGCAGATTGAGGCTGTTTCAGGTTATAAGTTCGTTTAAGTGCCTGTTCTAATCGCTCTTTACGAATCGGTTTAAGTAAGTAATCTAATGCTTGATGTTCAAAAGCTTCTAAAGCATGATCGCTATAAGCGGTGCAAAAAATGACTGCTGGCGTAGACTCTATTAAGGCTAATTGTTGGATGACTTTCATGCCATCTATACCAGGCATACGAATATCTAGTAAAAGCACATCCGGTTCATAAACACGCACCAGTTCTAAGGTATCCTTACCATTGGCAGCTTCAGCAACGACTTCGCCAATACCCAGTTCGTTAATTAAAGCTTGTAAACGTTCTCGCGCTAATGGTTCATCATCAGCAATCAGTATTTTCATCATTTTTTAGTCTACCAAGGTAAGGAAAAATAAGATTAACCTGATACCAGTCAGTCTCTTTTTGTATACTTAACTTTGCCTGTTTCCCATAAAAAGCCAATAAACGTTGCTGAATATTGTCTTGTGCTATGTGATGCCCTTGATGTGTAAAATGGCTATCTGGCAAAGGATTTATAATACACAGTTTAATATATTTACCATCAAAATGCCCCGTAATCCGAATAGTTCCCCCGGCTGGCAAAGGTTGTATTCCATGATAAATCGCATTTTCTAACAAGGGTTGTAGGCTAAAGGATGGTATCAGGGCATCATCTGGTATATTATCAACTTCCCAAACCAGTTGCAAACGTTCACCCAAACGTAAAGCTTCAATGCTTAAGTACTGCCGACATAATGCTAACTCTTCTTGAAATGTGACAGCTATTTTTGTATCTGCTAAACTGGCACGAAATAAATCGGCAAAGTCTAATACCACCTGCTCTGCCTTATCCGGTTGAAAACGGATTAAACTGGCAATGCTATTCATGCTATTAAATAAAAAATGAGGGCGAATACGCGCCTGTAGTGCTTGAGCACGGGCATTAGCACTGGATTCTATTTCTTTTTTCCAATGATGCTGAATATAAAAGTAGCGCAAAGCAATAATACTGATAATCGTGCTAATAGCTAAATTGCGCCCCAAAAACCATTGATGTCTTGGTACATGAACTGAACTTGCGTGTTGAAAAAAATAAATCCATTCACTAAAAACCAAAGTCGCCATCAGTATGAATACATAACTGAGTACCACAATATCTTTTTTTATCAAGTTATTATAATGACTATAGCCTAAAATAAGTGAACTAACAATAGCACTGATCACAAAATATTTCAGTAAAAATTGATGATGGGAGTGACTCCATTTAATTTCTGCATAATACATATATTCCTGTAATCCATAAGCAAATTCACTAACAATATAAGTGACTATCAAAATCAGTAAATAACTCACAAAAGCAATGATTGTATCACTTTCTAATTGACATAATTGATGCCGTACTAAACATAAAAGCCATAAACTGACTAAGGAAATCCATTGTATAATTAGAGATAACATTGCCAAACTTGGCAGAAATTCTGATGTTAGGTATGTCCAACCGTACCCGCTTTGACTAGGCGGTACTAATACCAAAACAAAAGCCAGTAATTCCATCACGATGATAGTTAAAAATACAGTATAAACATCGCAAAAATCAGGCAAGAATCGGTTTTCATTCTTCATTTATTTTAGAGATCTTGATTTGGGTGAGGTTTGATGTTAATTTTGAGTACATACTGAAATACTTAATAATTTTAGGTTTTATTCTAATAAGTCAAAAATTCTGTCAATGACAAATAAATTATTATCCATTATTGGACCCGGTATCTTAGTCGCCGCAACCGGGGTAGGTGCCGGCGATTTAGCCACGGCATCTTTTACAGGCGCAAAAGTCGGTTTAGTGGTTCTATGGGCTGTTGTATTAGGAGCATTTTTCAAATTTGTGCTCACTGAAGGTTTAGCGCGTTGGCAATTAGCGACCGGTACAACTATTTTAGAAGGTGCAATGCGCCATTTCGGGCGACCGGTGCAATATGGCTTTTTAATCTATTTTCTCGCTTGGAGTTTCATGGTTGCTGCCGCTTTAATGAGTGCTTGCGGTGCCGCCGCTCAAGCCATATTGCCTCTATCTGATAATCCTGCCACCGGTAAAATCATTTATGGTATTATACATAGTCTAATCGGATTAGGGCTAATTTACCGAGGCGGCTATCAATTATTTGAAAAAGTGATGAGCGTTTGCATTGCCTTAATGTTCATCACCGTCATAACCACAGCCATTTTTTTGCAACCTGACTGGCACGAAGTAATGAATGGACTTCTATTTCCAAACATTTTTCAAGCAGATTGGGAAGAATTCGCTTGGACGATTGCCCTGATAGGGGGTGTGGGCGGCACCGTTACGATTCTTAGTTATGGGTATTGGATCAGGGAAAAAGGACGATTAAGTCCTAAAGATTTGCCACTATGCCGACTTGATTTAGCCATTGGATATATCATGACAGCCCTATTTGGAATTGCGATGATGATAATTGGCAATCATATTCATGTAGAAGGCGGGGGCGCGTCGTTGATTATTATATTAGCTGAAATGTTAGTCGGTGAACTGGGGCTGATTGGAAAATGGGCATTTCTAATCGGTGCATGGGTGGCTATTTTTAGTAGTTTATTGGGAGTTTGGCAAGGTGTACCTTATCTATTTGCTGATTTATGGCGTTTGATTCAAACCGATGATAATCCCAATCAATCAGCTATCGATACCAACTCAAAACTTTATCGCGGTTATTTATATGCGCTATCTATAGTACCTATGCTAGGATTATGGATTGGGTTTGCCAACATGCAAAAGTTTTACGCTATTATTGGTGCGCTTTTTTTGCCGATGTTAGCACTGACACTTTTGCGACTCAATGGACAATCAATTGGTAGCCAGTATCGTAATCACCCTTTAACAACGGTTATTTTAATATTCATTTTATTCTTTTTTCTGATAGCCGCTGGTTTGACTCTGAAAAAGGTATTATAGATGTTCAGAAAATAATTTTATATCAAAAATGAGGGCAGACACGCAAGTCTGCCCCTACAAGATGTGACATTATTCGTAGGGGCGAACCGAAAGTGTTCACCCTGTGAACTTATTTATCTGAACAGCTATAAATTTTAAAAATTAAAAAAAACGATTAAAATCAATAAGTTACTTTGAATATGACAAAATTAACCATTAAGCATTAACCATTAATATGAAAGCTTTAATTTTTGATGTCGATGGCACGATGGCAGAAACAGAGCGAGATGCTCATCGTGTGGCGTTTAATGAAACTTTTGCTGAATATAAACTGGATTGGCATTGGTCAGTAGAGCTTTATGGCGAATTGTTGGCTGTGACGGGGGGGAAGGAACGGATAAAATTTTATCTGGAACGTGACCGCCCAGATTATATTCCGCCTGTTAACTTAGATGCCTTTATTGCTGAATTACACCAAAATAAAACGGCTCACTATAATGAATTATTAGCACGTCATCCTATTCCCCTACGTCCTGGAGTACGCCGCTTATTGGAAGAAGCGCGTCGTGAAGGTTTGCAACTCGCTATTGCTACCACTACCAGTCCCAGAAATGTGATTTCTTTGCTAGAACATAGTTTAAGTCCGGATTCTGTGGCGTGGTTTGAAGTGATTGCCGCTGGGGATATCGTGTCGGCTAAAAAACCAGCCTCAGATATTTATGATTACGCTTTGAAAAAATTGGGGCTAAAGGCGGAACAGTGTATTGCTTTTGAAGACTCAGGTAATGGTATTCGTTCAGCAAGGGCTGCCGGTTTATCCACTATCATTACTATCAATGATTATACTCGTGACGAAGATTTTACCGGGGCATCATTAGTACTTGATCATTTAGGTGAACCGGATCAACCTTTTACGGTGTTATCGGGAGAGGTGGGAAATGCGCGTTATGTTGATCTCGCTCTGCTGCGCCGTTTTATATGCTGAACCAAGATTTGTGAAAATGGAGTGCTAAAAATCCGATTTTTGAAAAAAATCGGATTTCTAATGATGGCAAGAGGCACAATCGATCTACTCTTTTTCCAAAAGAGGCTATTTCTATACTTAACTCAAGGGCAACCGGTATCAAGAAATCCGATTTTTGAAAAAATAGTATTTATAATGATATATTGAGCGAGTAGCAAATAGGGGACAGACCACGTTTTATATTTTTTCCTCAACAGAAGAAAAGACTATTTGTTTGGAAACTAAATGTTATAACGAGAAATAGTTCTAAAAATAAATGTGGTCTGTCCCCTATTTT
>QNES01000081.1 GCA_003645255.1 Gammaproteobacteria bacterium | reverse complement strand
GCGTACTGTGCCTTGAATGCGTAACACAAATTCAGTTCGCACTTGTTCAGCCAGCGCAAAAGCTTCAACCATTTCTGGATCAATGACGATTTGAACCAAACCTTCACGATCACGCAAGTCGATAAAAATGACACCGCCATGATCACGGCGATGATGTACCCAACCGCATAAAGTGACTGTTTCACCTATTAAAGATTCATTCAAATGTCCACAATAGTGGGTACGCATAATTTTCCTTATTCAGTTATCAGTTATCAGTGCTTGAACTCGCGTCGCTTCCACCAGTCGGTGCGGGTGAGATATTAGCTTTTTCCTTTTTTGGTGAGGCATCTGTTTTTTCTTTTTCATCAGATTTTGCAGGTTTTTTAGTACCCTTGAAATCCGTTTCATACCAACCGGTACCTTTTAGATGAAAAGCCGCAGCCGAAATGAGTTTTTTAAGAGTGTTTTGACCACAAGTTGGACATTTTTTTAAAGGCTGATCATTCATCTTTTGTAAAACTTCTAACTTATGCTCACACTCAGTACAAGCATATTCATAAATAGGCATGATGTATTTTTCCTTCTTCTCATTTGTGTCAGTTTTTGGGACTAAAAATTTTTACCAGTACTTCATCTTTTTCAATAGAAGATTGATAGTACATCTTCACCGTTTGAGTATAAGGGTAAATCATTCGCGCAACGGATTGAACGCGCAATTTAGCGAGTTGTGGAAATTGACCATTTTTTATAGAAAGTGTCGCACCAGAAAATATTTTGACAGAATGGAAAATTTGGATATCCCAACTTTGCAACCTATTTTCCAGTTTAGCCTGTTCCGTTTTATCAAGACGAATATGCTCCGGCTTAAATTGTAGAACTACCTGCTGACTCGGTTTATCTTGGTGTATGGCATAAGGGGTGCGCGTTGAAGAATTAAGAATAGGTCTTTGAGTAACTGCCTCAATGCGCTGAACGGATTTTTGGGCAGAGGTACTCGTTTCTGCTTGTACCTCTACAAACAATGTTCTTTTAACTGTGGACGAGCCTAATTCAAGCTGATTTACACACCAAATAAATAAAGTCATGTTCATAATGACCAGAAAAAATAATATCACAGAATTGGTAAATGCTTTGAACATAACAATTAAATTAATAAAGTTGTGAACTAGATTATTCAGGTAAATAACTTTTCAAAACCTGTCAAATCTTACCTGACAGATATAAGCATGTAAAATTTCTTTCCGAAATCCATTATTTTTCTGAATATCCATATTTTTAGTTAGTTTAATGTAAAAAATGTGTTCTCAATCCGCCGTTCAGTTATAATCTACCGTTGCCCAAGTCATCAATTTTCTGAGTATATCACCGATTTTAAATGTGTTCAGTCTATACGGATTGTAAAAGTTTGTCCAGTGGATTATTTTCACAAGGCAGCCAATTTCCTGGTCTAAACAGAGCCTGATGAATAATTAACTTAATAAATAACTTTAAATAATGATAATAACCCTTTAATAATACTCATTATTTGGGTATGATAACATACTTTAACGACTACGATATATTTTTATGTAATTCAGCAAACCCTTAGTAGAAGAATCGTATCCGAGGTGAGCTGTTTTTTCTTGATCAGTTTGAAGAGTAGGCAATAAAATACTCGCCACTTGCTTACCAAGCTCCACCCCCCATTGATCAAAGGGATTGATACCCCAACAAACGCTTTGCACAAACACTTTATGCTCATACAGGGCAATTAACTTACCTAAAACCGCTGGTGTTAGTTTTTTATAAAGCAGCGTATTAGTTGGTTGGTTGCCCGGAAAAACACGGTGGGGCAATTTGTCAAATTTTCCGATTTCACCCTTTTGCAAAGAGGTGCTTTTTAAAATTTCAAGTTCCGCCCGTGTTTCTTCTATATTTCTACCCATCATTAAAGCATGAGTTTGCGCCAGCGCATTGGATAATACTGCCTCTTGATGTCCTGGTAAATCATGTTGACTGTCAAGCGCAATAATAAAATCCGCTGGCACTAAATGGGTACCTTGATGCAAAAGTTGATAAAACGCATGTTGACCATTATTCCCAGGTGCACCCCAAATAATAGAAGACGTTGGATAATCAACCCGATTTCCTTCACGAGTGACGCGCTTACCCAAACTTTCCATCACTAATTGTTGTAAATAGGCGGGAAAAAGGGCTAAAGTGTAATCATAAGGCAGTATCGCCTGGGTAGTGGCACCCCAAAAACTACTATACCACACATCAATTAATCCCATTAACACAGGCAAATTTTTAAGCAGCGGCGCGGTTTCAAAATGTTTATCTAACTCGTGTGCTCCATCTAGTAACTGTTCAAAATTATCCTGCCCTATCATTAGCGCAATGGGTAAGCCGATAGCAGACCACAGCGAATAACGTCCTCCTACCCAATCCCAAAATTCAAACTGATGTGCTGAATCAATACCAAATTCAGTGACTTTTTGTGTTGCGGTGCTGATTGCAACGAAATGTTTAGCCACCGCTTTATCATTGCCCAATTTATTTATCAGCCATTGTCTAGCACTTCGTGCGTTCAACATCGTTTCTTGGGTAGTAAATGTTTTTGATGCGATAATAAATAAACTGGTTTCCGGGTCAAGTTTAGCTAAAGTTTCGCTTAAATGTGCGCCATCCACGTTGGAAACAAAATAACTTTGTAAGCGTGGATGGTGGTAAGTATTCAGTGCTCTGGTTACCATCGCCGGTCCTAAATCAGAACCGCCAATGCCAATATTCACAATAGATTCAATGGGTTTACCTGTATAACCGCGCCATTTCCCATCACGCACCGCATTACTAAACAGGCGCATTTTGGCTAACACGGCATTGACATCGTACATGACATCTTTGCCATCTACACTAATCGGGCAATTAGAGCGATTACGTAGGGCAATATGCAAAGCGGCGCGTCGTTCCGTGTTATTGATCTTTTCACCTTGAAACATTCGAGCGATCCAATCAGCTAAGTTTGCCTCAGTCGCTAAGTGTTGCAATAAAGTGAGGGTATCATTCGTTAAACGGTTTTTAGAATAATCCAAGAATAAACCACACGTTTCAATAGAAAAACGTTCAAACCGTTGACTATCCAAAGCAAATAAATCCCGTAAATGAACAGGTGCTAAATATTTTTGATGTTTTTTTAGAGCAGCCCAGGCAGTACCCTGGTTGATGAGCTTATCCATAATTTTTATGATAGTGGTATAGTTATCCAGAGTTGTTAATTATACTCAGCACGGGAAGAAATTGAGTTTTTTTCAAAAACTCAAACCTCGAAATGATTCTTACGATACTGTATTTAAGCTTCTTTTGTCAACTCCCTGAAAAGCTTTGTTGAACATCCGCCCTATTTAAAAAAGGTTTAAGAAATCCGATTTTTTCAAAAATCGGATTTCTGATTGGCGAAAATGAATAGTGGGATAAGTTCTTTGAGTTTGGAAAGTATTGATTTTTTAAGTTTCGAGGTTTGAGATTTTTGTTGACTTTAGTCACAAGTCAAAGCAAAAACATTGGCATAGATTCCAAAGCTTTAGCTTTGTAGGTGTTTCCTGATGGACATTAATTAAGTGGATTTGCAAAAAATAGTAAAATTAAAAATTTAGGGCCCTTTGTGCCGGTAAGTCTTATGCACATTGTTTTCTAGACTATCTTCACGTTTACGTTGATCAGATACCTTAGAACCAAAATCTAACATGTCAAAAAAACCAACAACCGCGCCAATAACGGCTCCAACAAGTAGTAAACCAACAATTTCAAAAACCATCATTTTACTTTGCATTTCAGGTATTAAAATCCCAAAGAATAACAACATCATGACAATAAGACCGACCAGTGCCATGCCAACCAGCGTTCCAAAAAATGCTCTTATTAGGGATCTGAGCAAAGCCACCACAATTTTTCCAATGATCTTTTTCAACATTTTTGTTCCTCACCATTTTTTTTGATTAATTTTAATTATCATTTTTAAATCGCATTTTTAGGGGATAAAATAATTAAAACCGAAATTGTCGTTGAACACACAGACACTTTAAGATTAAAAATTTTATATGCAATATATATACCAATGCAATAAATATGCTAATCTTATATGGAAATGGGAGGAGGGGAAATTAATGGAAAATTAAAATGACATATTGAAAAATACTTGCTCTCAGTCATTAGGTAGAATACAATTCTATATTTCACTTACCAAGTTTCATTTACCAATTAGGAACGATTAATATGATTAGAGATGCATATTACTGGGATAATAAATGGCGACAGGCACCGGTTACTTATAGTGGTAGAGCCTTAAGAGGTAGTAGTGAAAGGATTGTTTGTGATGTTAAAGATTTTGTGACTGTTAACAATGTGATTCTCGCCGAAATTATTCATGATTACAAATTAAAAAGGAATACTCACAATGCCACAGCACACGCGGTTCAAAAATTTGTGGTGAGATTCCTTGATTATGTTGGGGATGAAGAAGCGAGTGACTGCCCTGAATTTTGGCAGTTTCCTTTTGAAACTTTACAATCAGGGATAGGTGATTGTGAAGATGGTGCCATTTTAATGGCGAGTTTAATGATTCAAGCCGGTATTCCGGCTTATCGGGTTAAGGTTTGTGCAGGTTATGTCCAGGAGTCACCAACGGCACCGCAGGGAGGGCACTGTTATTGTATTTACCTGGCGGATAAAGGGGGTGGAATTCAGGGCTGGGTTGTAATAGATTGGTGTTATTATGAAGATTCTGATACGGCACCTGAATACAAACCGCTTGCAAAAAATGGGGGTTACAATGGTTGTTATCAGGAACTTTGGTTTACTTTCAATAATGAATATTCTTGGAATCAGGATAGTTTAGAAGTTGATGCGAGACGCATTAGTCGAAATCGTTCTACGCCCTTAAAAGAAACCTTCCCTGTTACAACATCATTAAAGAGTGTCATGACGAAAATAAAGGACAAAATCAAAGATTAGGGGAAATTGGCTATTGGGAATGGCTTCTGTGTAATAAATCCGATTTTTTGAAAAAAATCGGATTTATTTTATTAATTCCTACCAAACATTAACCATTAATCAAATGACACCAAACAATATGATCTTTGGCTATTTCAATCCGGGGCGGTTTAATGTGCTTACACTTTTCTATCACATCAGGGCAGCGTGTATGAAAATGACAACCGGTTGGAGGATTCAGTGGTGATGGAACATCACCTTCTAATAGTTTTACGTTATGTACTATATCAGGATCGGGGATGGGATTAGCCATCATCAAGGCTTGTGTATAAGGATGCTTTGGGTATTTAAACAGTTTATTTACCTGGGCAATTTCTACTATTTTTCCTAAATACATCACAGCAACCCGATTAGCAATATGCTGTACAACGTTGAGATCGTGTGAAATAAATAAATAAGCTAAGTGATATTCTGTCTGAAGATCACGCAAAAGGTTAATAATTTGCGCCTGGATAGATACATCAAGTGCTGATACCGCCTCATCGCAAACAATGAATTTTGGGTTAAGTGCTAATGCCCGCGCAATACAAATGCGTTGGCGCTGTCCCCCGGAAAATTCATGCGGATAACGTGAGCGATATGATGGAGATAAGCCGACTTTGTCAAGCAGTTTTCCAAGGTATTGCTCTAAATCCGCTCTAGTTTTGACAATTCCATGAACTTTAATCGCCTCTCCCACAATATTACCTACGGTCATACGTGGATTTAGGGAACTATACGGATCTTGAAAAATAATTTGCATTTGGCGACGCATCAAGCGCATCGAAGCATTATCCATTTTTAATAAGTCTTTACTTTCAAAATGTACCGTTCCGTTTGTCGGCTCAATCAAACGAAGCAGGGCACGTCCTGCGGTCGTCTTTCCACAACCAGATTCTCCTACTAATCCAAGGGTTTCTCCCGCATAAATATCAAAAGAAATATCATCGACCGCCTTAACCCAAGTTGAAATACGTGAAAAAACCCCACTTCGTACCGGAAAATGTTTTTTTAAATTTTTGACGGAAAGAAGGGGAACGGTTTGCTTTTTTTGCGGTGTTGTTTCATTCATAAAGTCTAAATTCCCAAAAACTTAAGATTAATTGTGAATGGTAAATGGGAAATTATATCCTCGTTCCCATACGCAGGCGAGAGGCTAAGTAGTTACTAACCAACGCAGTTTCACAATTCACAATTCACATCTCGTCCATAAACATCTTCAAAGCGAACAATATCATCTTCACCCAAATAACTTCCTGATTGTACCTCAATAATTTCTAAAGGCAATTTACCCGGGTTTTCCAGACGATGCTTAACTCCTAAAGGAATATAAGTGGATTGGTTTTCAGTGAGAATGAATATTTCATCCCCTTTTGTAATGCGTGCCGTGCCTTTAACCACCACCCAATGTTCAGAACGGTGATAGTGCTTTTGTAAAGATAAACTACCCCCTGGATTTACAGTAATACGCTTAACCTGAAAACGGGCTTCCGCGTCAATACCTTCATAACTACCCCAGGGACGGTAAACTTTACGATGTAACTTTGCTTCACAACGATCATTGGCTTTGAGCTGGGAAACGATCTGTTTCACATCTTGAACATGTTCTTTATGAGCGACTAACACCGCATCGGCTGTTTCCACAATCATCAGATTTTCTACACCGATGGCTGCCAATAGGCGATGTTCAGCCCGTAAATAGCAATCGCGGACTTTTTCGCTTAATACATCACCCAAAGTGACATTGCCCTCGCTATCTTGTTCGCTGATTTCCCATAATGATGACCAGGCACCCACATCATTCCAGCCCGCATTTAATGGTATGACAACTGCTGCATGAGTATTTTCCATCACCGCATAATCAATCGAATCACTAGGGCAATTCTTAAATACCTCTGCCTCTAAACGGAGAAAATCTTGATCTTTTGAGGCATTATGAATAGATTCACGACACGCTTTCATAATAGCCGGCGCATAACTTTCCAGTTCTTTTATATATTGTGATGCCTTAAACAAAAACATGCCACTATTCCAGTAATACTCGCCTGAATCTATATATTGTTGTGCCGTGTTAAGGTCCGGTTTTTCGACAAAACGTTTGACCGACAGAGCAGCCGTGTTTTCTATAGAATCAATTGCATTAATATAACCATAGCCCGTTTCTGGACGGTTAGGTACAATTCCAAAAGTGACTAAATAATTCGCTTGTGCCAAAGGGATACCCGCAGTCACCGCTTCACGGAATACGGCGGCATCAGCTATAATATGATCGGCTGGCAATACCAATAATAAAGCTTCAGGATCACACGATAGTGCCGTTAATGCCGCTACTGCGGTTGCGGGTGCCGTATTGCGTCCGATAGGCTCCAGAATAATATGAGCTGCGGATACCCCAATATTGCGTAATTGTTCCGCTACTAAAAAGCGATGATTTTCATTACAGACCATCAGCGGTGCAGACTGGTTTGCCAAACCTTCTAATCGTGTCACCGTATCTTGCAATAAAGTCTGATGACCCACCAGGGCTAATAATTGTTTCGGGTAAGATTCACGGGATAATGGCCATAATCGGCTCCCCACTCCACCCGATAAAATAACCGGTGTTAGCATAAAAGTTTCTCCAATGGTTAATCATAAATGTCGTGTTGATTCAAAATCAGAAGTGGTTTCTTTTGATGATTCCGCTTTATCAACTTTCACGGTTTCAGGTTTTTCCACGATTTCATAATTTTTCTGAGCACCTAAATAATCTTGTCGAGATCGATTGAAATAAGCTTCTACCAATTTACCATGAGCATTCAATTCATAATCAAGTAACTCAAAAATTTTATCTATTAACTCAAACAATCGATCTTGATTTTTGGGTAAATATTGAGCAGGGCAATGCTCACCCATTTGTTCTAAATCCTGCCAGGCAGGATTAGAGGCAGTCGATATGGGATTTTTTTGGGCAACATGTTGTTTAAAAGAGTTGATTTTTTTATTGATTTCATATAATTGTCTCGCTTCCGATTGCTGTTCAATGGTGCCTTTTTGTAAAACTTCTCGCAACATTTTTTGGGTTATTTGTTCTTCATCTTCAGCAAGATAGGCTCTTACATTGTCAAGCTTTTCTTGCATTTTATGGGAAAGGTGATGAGCCGAATTAGCACCTGTTTCAGTTGGAGTTGGCGATTCATTAGAAATCGGGCTATTATCTAACTGATTATGTGTTGCTTTTAAAGAGTTAGCCAGGGGTGTTTTTTCAAACCTATCATTAGAAGAATGTTTACTATTAGATAACCCCCTCCGTTTACCAATGAAAAACGCTAACAAAAATAATAAGAATATTGCCACCATGCCACCAATGACTATTGGTAAAAATAAGGGCATCGAATACCATAACTGTATATTTTCCCAAATCAATGAAACTGGAATAAGCACCGTTTTTTCATTTTCGGTGCGACTTTGTATCTCACTTGTTTCCGGCGCAACTGGCAAAATGACCGGATTAAAGGCAGTTTGAGTTGTAGCTGGTTTTTCCGATGTGAGCAACGGTTTTTTGGCTTCAGTGACAGGTAATTCTACTGGTGGTAAACAAATAATCTTTTGCTTTTGATTACGGTAAGCCTTCCATTCTTTATTTTGACGATAAAATTCTTTAACGGCTTGCGTCTTACTTAAAACTTGCATATCGGCGCGTGAAGGGATATATAACAAATGACCTATTTTTAATGAATTGAGATTACAAGGTATGTCAAATGCGTCATGATTAGCTTTGTGTAAAGCCAACATTGCTTGATAGCGACTAATTGTGCTATCATGACGAACTTTAGTAGCAATATTCCAAAGCATATCACCGGCTTTAATAGGACCGTAAGTCGCTTTTTCCTGAGCCTGGCTTGGCATTGCTATTAAAAGCATTAAAATATACAATAAACTTGATTTTTTCATAAGTATGCTATATTGGGAGTACAACGGATTTAGGAATTCAACTGATTTTTTAATCTGTTTTTAACTACTCAGCCTTGAAATAAATTTCAAGGCGATCAATCCGTTGTACTCCATTATAAACAATAATAAGGAATCCATAATGCCACCTAATCTTTTAGATAGGTTTGCCACCCCTAACCACCTTTATACTCTAGCGCAAAAAAATTATCTGACTCCATCTGCCCTAGAATATGCCCTGCGTCGAATTGGCACAGTGCCTGGTGCCGATGAATGGCGACAATTTATCGACAAAATGCTGTTATTACTCGCAACCACTTTGCTACTCACCGGGGTTATCTTCTTCTTTGCCTATAACTGGGCTGAGATGCATCGTTTCATAAAATTTGCGCTACTCCAAGTCACTTTACTGAGTATGGCACTTTTTGCATCATTGCGAGGGCTTGAGCGCCTATCCGGTCAAGCTGCTTTATTAGCAGCGGCGGTATTGCTAGGCGCATTGTTAGCCGTTTACGGTCAAACTTACCAAACGGGAGCTGATGCGTTTGGCTTATTTCTCACTTGGGCTATTTTAATTATTCCCTGGGTACTACTCAGCACTTTCGCGTCGATGTGGTTATTGTTATTAGTCTTGCTTAATCTTAGCCTAGTACTCTATTGGGGTCAAGTGATTGAAGTACAGCATTACCAGCCATATACCGCTTTATTTTTATTAGTATTCTTGCTCAATGCTGCAGCAATGTTCGCTTGGGAGTCCACTTATAAACAAGGACTCAGTTGGTTAAAAGGCTACTGGCTTGGGGTGATTATTTTTGGCACCGCCTTGACTTTTCTTATGATACCCACCTTACAAGCCATCATTGAATTCGGGCACAAATGGCAAAGCAATCCACTCCTACCGGTCGCAGCAGTATTATATACCGGTTTAACCAGTTTTATTCTATGGTATTACCGTTATCAAAGACACGATTTATTACTACTCGCTATTAGCTTATTGAGTATCATAATCGTTCTAACGACCCTAATCAGTAAAATACTTCCGATAAATGCTTTAGTTTTGCTCATTTTAGCTTTGCTGGTCATTGGACAAGCATCTTTAGCGACCAAATGGTTACAGCAAACAGCAAAAACTTGGGAAGAGGAGGCTCAAACATGAGTGAACAATTCACATTACGTACCCTCTTTGACGAACTGGTTACACAAAATCACTTGCAACCCGAAGCGTTGGCAAAAATTGCCGACACCTTTAGCACCCCCGATGATGAAACATCAACACCTTGGTTTATCAGTGTCTTGATAGGTTTCGGTGCATGGATGGCTATCATACCATTTATTGGTTTTCTTGCCGCTATAGACGTGCTTAATTCACCCTCATCAGCTATTGTGGTAGGCGCACTATTGATAATAGGCACAGTTTTGTTGCACTATTTCAAAAGAAATAGCTTATTTTTCAATCAATTAGCTCTAGCCCTCAATTTAACAGGTCAAATTTTATTGATTGTGGGCATTGCTGTTGAAACAAAAGGAGTGGCAATACCAGCATTAGCCACTTGGTTTTTGGAAATAGTACTGATTAGCGTTTATTGGGATAGGATTATCCGCTTTTTGGGAGTTATTATCGCCACACTCGCAGCATTGGTACTACTTTATGATTTTCACCTTTACCAAGGTATCCATGTTTTTATTGTACTATTCGCAGCAAGTGCCTTATGGTACTGGATAGCAGAACCCAATCACCTGACGAATGAATTCATGGCATCCCTTTACAAACCATTGGGATATGGTTTTGTTATCGCCATGCAAACGGTATTGCTTTTGTCTATCTTACCCGACGCAAAATTCATTCCACCTGTCACTTGGTGGTATTCAACCCTGGGGCTAATGGTCGTTCTACTGATGTTAGAATACCATCTTTTACAAATCAACCTGATACCTATTTCTTCCTTAGAAAGTGTGGTTATACTTGCAGGTACTGGGTTAGTTGCTCTATTGCTCTATCAAAGCCCAGGCATCATAGCGGCTATTATTGTGTTGTTATTGGGTTTCCAACGGGGCAACCGTGTTTTGATGGGACTGAGCATCATTTTTCTCACCATCTTTTTTATCGCCTTTTACTACCACTTGGACATCACCTTATTGATGAAATCAATTACGCTTATGAGCGCGGGCTTAAGCCTACTGACTTTACGTTTTGTGTTTAAATATGTCTTTCCATTAGGAGGGCAATCATAATGCGTAATCTACTCGTATTGATCATAGCAGTGATTGTGCTGGCACTGGTCAACTTTGAAATTTACCAGAAAGAACAACTACTTGCAGAAGGCACGACCGTATTATTGGAACTGGCACCCCGGGATCCGCGTTCCATCATGCAAGGGGATTATATGGTATTACGCTACCATATTGCCCGTTTACCGGCATTAAGTAAAGTGGAAAAGGACGGTTATCTCGTGATAGAACGGGATGAAAAACAAGTTGCCCAGTTTTCCAGAATTTATGAAGAAGGTACAGTGCTTGAAGCCAATGAATCGCTACTCCGTTTTCGTAAACGGCAGCGTGACATTCGGTTAGGTGCGGAAAGCTTTTTCTTTCAGGAAGGACACGCAGAATACTATAACAATGCCCGTTATGGTGAATTGCGCGTTGCACCGTCTGGAGACAGTGTATTAGTAGGGCTACGCGATGCAGAACTTAAGCCCTTAGGACCGCCGACTAATGTTGAAGAGATTGAGGAAAAAACGGACCCATCCTTTTAATAAATTTTATCGCTTCAATTGATCACATCATTATAGATATCCAGATAAGTTTTAGCCTAGACCTGCCATGTTTTTAAAACCTGGCAGGTCTTGTAGCAGGGACAAAACTTTTCTGGCTAACTATATCAATGACCAGGATAATACCCTCTTTCTTTAATGAAGTTTCTATCTAGCTATCTGATGTTGTCGTTTGGGCAATGATTGGTAAAGAGAGTACAAAAGTACTACCCTGTCCAAATTCACTTTCAACCCAGAGCGTACCTCCGAGCAATTGTGCAAATTTTTGAGTAATCGTTAAGCCTAAACCAGTGCCACCGTAGCGACGAGTCATCGAAGAATCACCTTGGGTAAAGGGTTCAAACAACGTTTTCTGCTGTTCGATAGTCATGCCAATACCATTATCAATCACATAAAAACTTACCCATTCACCATCATGTTTTACCTCAATGCGAATATTGCCCTTATTGGTAAATTTAACAGCATTGCTCATTAAGTTTAACAGCATTTGACGTAATTTGGTCAGATCGGTATGCATATCACCTAAAAGTTCATCGAATGCGACAGTTAAAGTGTTAGCCTTTTTTTCAGCTAAGGGTTGAATCGTCGCAACGATTTCATTGAGCACGGTATCCAGATCAAAAGTTTCCAAAAAGCAATCCATTTTACCCGCTTCAATTTTAGAAAAATCAAGAACTTCGCGGATAAGTTCCAATAAATGCTTGCCAGCACCCTGAATTTTTTCCAAATCTGGCGTAAAATCATCAGGCTTTAAATCTAAATCTTTTGCCGTTTCTTGTAACATTTCACTATAACCGATGATGGCATTTAAGGGAGTCCGCAACTCATGGCTCATATTCGCTAAAAACTGACTTTTCGCTTTGTTAGCCACTTCTGCCTGTTCGCGAGCTTGTTCAGCTTCTTGACGCGCTTGTTCAGTCGCATCTAACATTTGTAAAGTTTTTTGGTTAGCTTCTTTTAGATCAAGGTAAAGCTGTAGGTTTTCCAACGCGCTGGTGCATTGCTGCGCCATAATCTGAATAAGATCTAAATCATCCCGACTCAAGTGTCGTGCATTTTCTAAGTAAACAAAGCCTATTGGTTTTTGATTGATTTCAAGTGGGATCAAAAGCGCATCCGGTGGTAATGTATGATTAACCGTTTTGTTCACTATCTTTTTTAAACAAATTTGACGAATTTTCTCAATATCCTCCGACTCCTCTGTTGGTGCAAAACGACCCGTGCTGGATTGAACCGTGATTTTATGATGGCTATCAGTTGTGATGACAAGACCACTATTAACAGTAGAAATCAGACTATTTTCTCCCAAATTGCATAAACCAATAAGTTGGCTTAGTACGCCATTGAAAAAATGGTTTAGAGATTGGGCATGGTGAAATTCTGGTACGGCTTCCAGAATTTTTCTTAATGCTTTGCGATTAGAATCAAGAGTCGTGAGATCACGGTAAGATTTTAACGCAACGCGCATTGTAGTATAGAGTTTATCGGACCGCAACTCCGTTTTACTTTTATAATCATCAATATCGTACCGTTCAATCACTTTTCTTTCCGGCGCCATCCCTGGTTGACCTGTGCGGATAATTAGCCTGACCAGAGAATATTTCAACTGATTGCGAATGAAATCGACTAACTGCAAGCCTGCATCATCTGTTTCCATGACGACATCAATCAGGGCTACCGCAATATTCGTTTCCACTCTCAGAATATCCCGCGCTTCACTTGCAGACATGGCTTGGAAGATTTGCAAGGTTCGCTCTGCAAATTGAAAGTCTTTCAATGCTAACAGAGTCATTTCGTGAACATCATTTTCATCGTCAACAATCAGCACATTCCAAGGTGGCAATTTGATTTGAATTTTTTTATCAGTTGTTTTTATCTCGGCAGTGCTACCGTCTTTTTTCTTTCGGACAAATTTCATGGGTTATTTATTCTTTAATATAACTACAAGGATTGTATATAATAAAGGATTAAAAGCGACACTGTTAATTTAATTATCTTGCCATATCAATGACTTATCACTATTCTTGTCCTAAAAAGTGCAGCATATATAAGCTAAGTAGATCGGGTTAGATTTTTTTGCGCAGCAAAAAAACGTAACCTGACCTAGTTGCGTTTCAGAAAAAGGGCGAACACACAGGTTCGCCCCTACAAGAACGAACCTATTTAATGTAGGTAGAGCGTGGTAATATTTGGGTTTAAATCCCGTCTTATATACAATCCTTGTAGTTATTATTGAGTTATATTGGATAATCAATCTTAAAGACAACCCCTGTACCAAGCACACTTTCACAATTAATTGTACCATGCAATTGAGTGGTAATAAGATTATAGCAAATATACATCCCCAAACCACTACCACCATGAGCGCGGTGGGTCGTAAAAAACGGCTCAAAGATTTTTTCCATGTTTCCAGATGCAATGCCTTTGCCATTGTCGGAATATTCTAACTGTAAATGCGCCTTTAAAAGTTCGACGTTGATTTTAATGATACCTGCATTTTTGCCCTCATTAAAACCGTGTATGAAGCTATTCATTAATAAGTTAGTTAGAATTTGTTCTAAAGTACCAGGCAAACTTTTTACTTTTAAAAAATTGGGGCAATTCAGCAAAATTTCAATGTCGGTTTTTTTGAACTGGCTATGCAACGTATTAATCGTGTCGTTAATTACCTCATGGACCAAAAATGACAGCACCTCATCAGAGCCTTGATCCACGGCGGTGCGCTTGAAACTGGTCACTAAATCGGCTGCCCGTTTTAAATTAGACAGAGTCAGATCTGCCGCCTGAGCAATTGTATCTAGTGCCGAAACCAATTCTTCTTCATCGACTTCTTCTTGTTCTATCAACTCATTGATAAATTTTGATTTTTCCTGCAAAATTGAAGACGTACCGACTGCGACACCGAGAGGAGTATTGAGTTCATGGGCAAAGCCTGCAACCAATCGCCCAAGCGAAGCCATTTTTTCGCTTTGTACTAATTCATGGCGAGTTTGGGTTAATTCATCCACTTTAGCATTCAACAGGGCGGTTCGATCTTTGACTTTAGTATCTAAGTGAGCCATGATTTGAGCATTTTCCAACGAAATGGCGATTTGGCTGGAGAGCATTTTTAACACGTTGAGGCGTTGTGGCGTAAATGCACCGCTCATCAAATTATTCTCTAAATAAAGAATCGCTCGCAGTTGTTGTTGATAGACAATTGGAAAGCACAACACCGATTGGGTTTGATGCGTTTTAATGTAGGCATTTTCGGTATAAATTCCTTTTCGTTTGGCATTAGCTAATACCACATTATCATGAGTGCGAGCGACATAGCTAATAATCGCTTCTGGAAGATGGTTTTCAACAGGTAGAGAATGCAAGGTTGTGATTTCATGTTTATCTATTGCGCCTTCTGCTTCAATTACCCATTGGCTTTTATGTGGTAAAAGCAAAAAACCTCGTTCAGCCCCAGCATTTTCAATGACAATATGCATCATTTTTTCGAGTAATTTGCTGAGGTTAATTTCTCCAGTTAGAGTATGGGAAGCTTTGGTGACGCTGTCTAAGTCTAGCACTGTTGAGGTTTGCAACTGAGTTGAAATCGAACTCATTACTGTACCTGTTATGGTAACATTCGATCTTAAATTTTTCGGTGTGGCTGTGGTTAGTAATTGCGGATATTTGGCTTCTAAATTTGCCACTTTAGCCAAAGCCCCCCATTGTTGATAAGCA
Organism: Gammaproteobacteria bacterium; assembly: GCA_003645255.1. Classification (GTDB taxonomy): domain Bacteria; phylum Pseudomonadota; class Gammaproteobacteria; order Beggiatoales; family Beggiatoaceae; genus QNES01. The sequence goes on along the minus strand of QNES01000081.1, from coordinate 2,663 downwards.
TAATGTGCCTGAGATATGTAAATTCTTGCACTTGTTTCTATGTGCTGTTCCAAATAAAACTTGGCAGCCAGTTCATTACATAAGGCTTCGTTTTGGCTAAAGCCACTGTTTCTTGCTGACAACTTAGCCTTTTCATACAATTGCATGATTTTTAAATTATTGCCACCATTGACACGGAGCGTTTCTGCTTTAATTAACAAAAACTTGTGTTCAAAGTTATCTACACAACATTTTTCAGTCCATGTACTAAGTTTATCAAGGCTTTCATCTAATTTTGCCAAATATTCCTGTTGTTCTTGCTTGTCAAGATTGGGAAGTGAGGCTGCTAAAATTAATGCGTATTGGAAGAAAAATTCTGAATAAGTGGTTGAACCAAAAACACCATTCAAATGTCTCCTGGCATTTTCCATCTGTAGAACAGCCTTTTTGACATCTCCCAAAAGGTAACAAGCAAAACCCATATTCGCATAATAAGAACACAATATTGTACTCATATTGTTTTCCTCAGCGATAATAAGCATTTGTTTTAGAGACATTTCTTGTCCAAAAACCTTTAACCTTGCGGTTTCTTCGTTTTGAAGTAAATTAATAACATAAGCAATTCCTAAAGAAAAGTAAGCCGCAAATTGATGATTGATTTTTTCTACCATAGGCAAATAAAGTTTTATTTTTTCCTTAATATCACTTAAATTTTTGCCTTGTGCAAAGAGATTGTTAAAATAGCCATATACATTGTAACCGGCAAATTCATATTCCCCTGAATCCATGCCCGCTTGATGGCCTTTGGTATGAATATCTTCGGCCTGGCTAAGGGGACGACACCAAGGGTTTATCCAATTACCAAGTAATAAAGAGGTTTTGCAGATATACGCGTCTGAATTATATCGCTCTGCGATTTTTATAGCCATAGTACCAAATTCGTAACTTGATACATAATTTCCATAAATATCGCCAACAAGAAACCCATAATTCGCATACATTTTTGAAATTTCTGCTACTAATCCCCTATGTTGGACAGAAATATTGATTGCCCTGCTCACTAAGTAAATATACGTTGGTAAGTCACCAATAATATAAACTGGTGGTTCTAAAACGACCATTAACTTGATGATCATAATGGAATTGGCATCACTTAAATCTTGCCAATTAAGAATAGACGCAGGTTTTATACCATACAAGTTTTCTTGCGTTTTTTTCATTTCTTCCGATGAAACTTGCTCTTTTTCTGCATCATTTGGTAAAGTTATTCCAAATAGAGATAATGCCGTTCTTCCTGTTTCAACAGCTTTGTTCAAATCGCCTTTTACACTATATATAGTGATTAAAAGATAATATACATCGACTTTATCAGACACATCTTTCGCTTGTTTGACAACTTCCTTAATGAACTGCTCTGCTTTTTTGTAATGTGCGTTGATAAACTCTGCTTCAGCACGTTCTTTGTAAAGCTTCAAAGTCAATTGGTATTCATTTCTCCAGAAATTTTCTGGCAACAAGGACATTGCCTTTTCCACATATTCCAGGGCAAGCTGGGAAGCCATTGATTGTCTTGCTTTTTGAGAAGCTTTGAGATTGATTTCTGCTAAAGCTAATTTGTCTTTATATTCACTTATTAATTCTATGCCTTTGTTAAACTGGTTGGCGATGTTAAATAGATTCTCTTCTATCGTCTCTTTTGATACATTAGATAACAATAGTCGCCCAATTTTAACATGAACTGCTTTTTTTTGAGTATCATCAATCAGTGCATAAGCGGCTTGCTGTACCCGATCATGCAGAAACTTGAATTGGGATTTTTCAGCAGTATCAAGACGTTTGTAATTTTCATCTAAAGGCTGAATAAGCCCTTCGGTAATTGCCTGACGTAATACGGATAACGTCTCGTTTTGATCCTGCTCATAAACAATAGCCAATATGGGCAAATCAAATTGATTACCAATGCAAGCCGCTAGTTGCAACACCACCGATGTGTTTGAAGGCAATTTTTCAATCTTGTTTGCCATTAATTCAACCACGTTATCGGTGATATTTTGGGCTGCTATCTGTTTAACATCCCATTGCCATTGATGTTGTTCAAAATCAAAACGCAATAACGTATCGAAATACAAGGTTTGCAAAAACTGATGAGTGAAAAAGGCATTGCCTTGGGTTTTCTGGTAAATCAAGTCGGTGAGTGCTTGAGTTCGTTTAGCAAAACATAATAGGCTATCTTGCAATAAATGATTGATAGCTGCTGGTTGTAAATTTGCCAATTCAATAGTGTTAATAACGGCATTGGCTTTTTGGAGTTCATCCATTGCCATCATAAATGGGTGACTACTATCAACTTCATTATCACGATAAGCACCGATAATTAATAGGTGCTGGATGTCGTCATCAAGCATAATGCTTTTAAGTAAAACTAATGAGGCGGAATCCACCCATTGTAAATCGTCAATAAACAGAATGAAGGGGTGATCCTTATCGCATAACGCTTTAATAAAGTTCAAGGAAAATATCTGGAAACGGTTTTGCGCTTCAGTCGCTCCTACTTTTGCGACTTCGGGTTGGGAACCAATGACTAATTCTAAATCAGGAATAACGTCAATAATAATTTGCCCGTTATTGCCTACCGCAGCCAAGATTTTCGTTTTCCACTTTGCCAGAGTTTCTACATTTTCCAT
>QNES01000080.1 GCA_003645255.1 Gammaproteobacteria bacterium | reverse complement strand
CAAAGCCTGCTGATAATACTCCAAGGCTTTTGGGTAGTCGCCCAAGTTTCGATACACCACGCCGAGATTACCAATAAACACAGCGATAGCCTGTTGATGTTCAGCTTGACGTGCTAGATTTAAACCTTGCTCCAATTTTTTTAGAGCTGTGGGATAATCGGCAATGTAATAGGCTTGTTTGCCCTCATCAAGTAAACGTTGTAGTAGCGAAACTTCCTCCGCTCGCAGCCCGACTACCGAAAAGATAATTAGCATTAACGCTAATGTGATGGTTTTGAGTTTGTGCATATTGTTTTCCTTTTTAGTTGTGGATTTAATGGATTTAGGGATGAACAGGATTATATCATTAGTACAGCGGATTTAGGAATGAAACGGATTTTTACGTGATAAGGGTAATCTGCCCTTTTAAACAAAGTGCCCTTTTAATGTTTCAGTTGCCCACCTTCACGATTCAAAATGTTAAAAGATTTATATCCACCTACTTATCTCTTTTTTTAGTATAAAATCATACTAATTTATCTTAAAAAAAGAGATAATATGAATTATGATGAAAACAATAATCGCTCAATTAATTGATGACTTCCATGAACGGAAACGCCCTGCATTAGTTGCTAGACATAAAAAAATTGTACTGATACCGGGTAAAGCTAATGTGGTTATCGGTATGAGGCGCACCGGCAAAACTTTTTTTTGCTATCAAAAAATGCAGGAACTGATTGCTGATGGGGTTTCAATCACACAAATGCTTTACATAAACTTTGAAGATGATCGCTTGCTTGGGTTTACAATTCGTGATTTTCAAGCGATTCTTGATGTTTATTATGGCAAATATCCTGAGCATCGTGATACTCAGTGCCATTTTTTCTTTGACGAAATTCAAAGCATTGCACAATGGGAATTATTTATCAGGCGTTTGTTGGATACTGAAAATGTACAAATTTATCTAACTGGCTCCTCATCAAAATTGCTCAGTACAGAGATAGCCACCCAGTTAAGGGGGCGTTCCCTGACAACCGAAATCTTTCCTTTTAGTTTTCAGGAGTTTCTAAAATATCACCGGATTTTTGACACACCGCCTACCATAAGGGGTGCAAAGACGATTTCAGTATTACGCAAGGCAATACGTGATTACCTTGAAATAGGCGGTTTCCCAGAAGTGCAAACCTTAGAGCCTGCAATACGGATTGAAATCTTGCAGGGCTACATTGATTCTGTCTTACTGAAAGATGTGATAGAACGTCATAAAGTGAAGAATCTCACGGCGATAAAATATCTCGTTCGTCACCTGATGAATTCACCGGGCGGTAGATTCAGTGTGAATAAGTTCTATAATAGCTTAAAAACGATGTCCGTCAAGTCTGCCAAGAACAGTCTATATGCGTATCTTGATCATTTAACTGATGCTTATTTATTTTACCGAGTGCCAATCCATAGCCGTACTGAAAAATCACGGATGCTGAATCCTGCCAAAATCTATACCATAGATACCGGATTATTGAATGCCATGACATATCGCAATTCATCGAATTATGGTGCGTTGCTGGAAAACTTAGTATTTATGCAATTGCGTCGTCATGGTTATGTGATTGAATATGTTAGTAGCAAAGAAGGTTATGAAACGGACTTTTTTGCCCGACACCCTATCAAAAAAGAGATCAAACTGATTCAAGTTTGCTGGGAACTGTCAGATGAAAAAACTTTTCAGCGAGAATTACGTGGTTTGCAAAACGCGATGAAAGGATTATCTATAAAATCAGGCACCATCGTGACGTATGATGATGAAGCCAGCTTTAACAATATTGCCGTTATTCCTATTTGGAAATGGTTGTTGTCGCCGGGTATAATATTTCCTGAGTGTTTCACATAAGGTTATTCATGTTTAACAACTTTGGTGTTATGAATTTAAGAAAAACGAAAAAATCCGATTTTTGGGAAAAATCGGATTTCTTTGAAAAGTCAGGATTTAACGAATTTTTTCGTCTGAAAATTCCAAAATTTTGTAAATTCTGATTCAGACAATTAGAGGATAGACAGAATGAAAAAACAGATTATAATCCTGTTTATCTTGAAAATCCGTGTAATCTTGTTCAAAAACGTTAACCTGTTAAAAAAAGGAGAGATAATGAATTGGAAAGAATTAGCAATAACATCACATTACAAAACCGCCGTTGCGATAAAAAATGAACTAAAACAAGGGCATATTAAATATTCAACCACAGGAATTGAGGAGTTAATAGACGCTTTGTCTCGTTCAGAAAAAAGGGTTTTAAGGAGCCAATTAACAAGATTAATGATGCACATCATCAAATGGCAAATTCAACAATTGAAATTGAAGAAATATTGGAAGATGAACCCCATTTAAAACCGCAAGTTTCTCAATTATGGGATAAATGTTTTAATGCGGCGAATCGTCTTGCTAAAAAGGAAACGAAAAGACTTTGCCCAGCTATATAAAAATTTGAGTTATGCCCGTGTGCAGTATAGCATATTTTTCAATATTTATTTTTATCAATTGTGAATTATTAATTCCTAATTGATAAGGAATTAGCATTTTGCCCTACCATAAAACTTGATTAGATTTGGATTTAAATTAAGATTTAAATTAAGTTTACTATTCATGGCAACTCTAAAAATAAAAGATTGCCAATCAAAATATATTATGAGTTAACCAAGTTCTACCCACCGCCGCGTATTTAGGGTTGCGAACCAGCATGTTCGCCCTGGTTTAACTGATATGACATTGCCCTAGCATATTCAATGTGCATAGTGTATAATATATGAATTCAAAATTAAAATTGGGTTGTTTAGTCAAATGATTTTGGAATCCAAAGCTTTGGAATCCAACACCTGCCCTTTTTTAAGGCTTTGATTTAAAACCTGTATGGCAACCCTATAATTAGTATCGATAAATGTTTATAGAATTGCGATTTCACTTTTTTTAATAACCAAACAAGGAAAAAAATGACTCATTTTTATAAAACGAACTTTTCACTCATTGCTAGTTTATTATTATGCTTTGCGCCGATGGTAGCTGGAGCAGATAACACGATTTGGCAGGGTGAAAGTGGTGATTTAAATATCCGTTGGACTGAAGCGGATATAACAGCTATGGGTGCAGATGAAAACATTTTATTTTCCGCGCGGGCTTTAGCTGAAAAAGATTTTGAGGCTGATTTTTTAGCAGAGCAATCTTTGGACAAGGATAATCCTTGTGAATACGAACGCAGTTTTACCCTGTTATCCGTGGTGGGCAATATTGCTAGTCTTGAGGATGCACAATATATTAATTGTCAAAGTATGCCACATCCTTCAGTTGAAACGAGGTTTATGGCAATTGATCTCGCTCAATCCGGTCAAATGGTGAAACTGACCGAATTTTTTGCCAAATCGGATATTCTGAAGGCATTGCTTGCTGATGCTGTGATTAAAAGTGCTTTGAAAAAATCTGGGGCAAAAACACCTGCAACGCTAACGACGCTCTATGAAGCTTTAGAATGGAGTCACATCACAGTCAAAGACTGTGAATACCGTTTGACGGCAGATTTTTTGAGCCGATTTGCTTTTCATCATGTGAAGAAAAATCAAGTCGCTCTTCGCCTTGATTTGCCACCGGTAGCTCATGTTTGTAATTCGACCAATATTAAATTGGGGTTTTACCTATCTATTCCTTCAGCTTGGAAAAAAACTTTTGACAATGCGAGGCGGGGTAAGGTTGGCTTTTTAATGGAACAGCGTCAAAAAATAGCTGATCAGAAAAGTACGAAGGTATCTTTTTCTACGGAGACTTATTCCAAAGAAAAAGTATGTACAACTGAGTCTAAGCAGGTTGATGTAGAATATCACACCGTTGTTTCTGGGGAAGCTTTGTATAGCATTGCTAAAAAATATGCTCATAGTATTACAGAGATAGCTGCCTGGAATGATTTACAACCCCCTTATAATTTATCAATTGGGCAAAAATTGCAGGTTTCTGCACCGGTATTGGTGGTAGCAACGGAGACACGGATCCAAAAAGATACCATTCACAAGACATTACCTGAATTTGTATTCAAGCTGATTGGAGAAGCCCAGGAAGAACATGAGGTTGCTATAAAAGCAATTGAAATCTGTCGTGACAACAAATCTGAACCTTTTCAAACACTTAAAGCTGGTACCCCTGTTTCTGAATTGAAGATCGAAGATATCAACTTTGACAGCTATAAGGATATACGCCTTATGGCAAATAGTGGAGTCAATACCTATTATTTGTGTTGGCTATTTGAACCGGAAACGGCGCAATTTGTTTTTAGTGAAGCATTTAGTGAAATTGCCTTACTAGAAGTGGATGCTGAAAAACAGCTTATCAAATCAACATGGAAAGTGAATGCTGCGGATCATGAAGGGACTGATTTCTATAAAGTCATTGATAATAAACCGGTTTTAGTCAAGAGAGAAGAAATTTACCGAGAAGAAAATCGAGTTAAGGTCGTCGTACAGGAGCGTGTGGGCGATGAGATGAAAATCGTCTCTGAGAAAATTAAAAGCGAAAGTAAAGAGCCCGTCACTGAAGAACCCGTCACTGAAAAACCCGTCACTGAAAAACAGGCAAAAGAGCGGGTAAAACAACGGATTATGATTGCATCTGGGGTTAATGTGCGTTCAGCACCCAAATTGAATGCTCGTCGTCTGGGTGAATTGAGTTTTGGCACCGTTGTTAAAGAACTCGCTCGTTCTAAAAATCGGGTTAAAATTGGAAAAACAAAAGACTATTGGTATCAAATTGAGATGCCAGGTGGTGAAATCGGCTGGACTTTCGGTAATCTTTCTAGCGCCATTGCTCCAAATAAAAAGGGTGAAACTTATTTAGAAATTGCCCAACAGCGGCTACTGAAAAAGCTAAATTGGTCAAATCAGAAAGCATTGTTGGATTTTTTGGCGCAAGTCAAAGAAGAGGTGCAATCACCACCCGAAATCGCGGTTGAATTGGCATTGCTATACTTTTCAACATTGCAAAAGAAGCTGGATCAACTTTCTAATGATAATCAGCCAGAAAAATCCCCTTATCATGAATGGCTTAAGGAGCTAGAACAAAAAGAACTCATTAATCCAATTGGGGACGATTGGATTATTAATGCTGACGTTTATTGGCAGTTACATAATGCCTATTATCCCCTACCCGTTGCAGAACGCATTGCCTGGGTGGGTGCAAATGCGCCTTTAGGGGGTGAATGTGAAGGCTTTTTGGAATGTGCGCTTGATTGGATGAATCATACTAGCTTGAAATATTTAAAATATCATCCAACAGGTGAACATGTGGAGAAGGTTATTAATGAGCTGATGGAATTGCTTAACAATGATATGGTAGAAGTAACCGAAAAAGATGTGGCTTTACCTAGACTACTTGCTGTATTACAGAGTACAGTTGAGCGAATCAATCATCCTGACAAATCTAAAATCCTTCGCAAAATCAAGGAACGACAACAGTTGTTAGTTAAATAGGGAACAATCAGATAGGGGCGAACCTTTATTATCGCCCTCATAAAACCATGCTTCAATAAAAAAGCGACTATGGGAAAAAGAACACCTTTATATAATAAACACTTAGTTCAAAAAGCTAAGATGGTTGATTTTGGCGGTTGGGATATGCCCTTGCATTATGGTTCGCAAATGAATGAGCATCATCAAGTCCGCCGTGATGCTGGGGTGTTTGATGTTTCGCACATGACGATTATTGATTTGACTGGACAAAGGGTGCGTGAATTTTTACGTTATTTGCTGGCTAATGATGTGGAACGCTTGAAAAAGACCGGCAAGGCTCTTTATAGTTGTATGTTAAATGATCAAGGTGGTGTGCTTGATGATTTAATTGTTTATTTTCAGGATGAGCATCAATTTCGTATGGTGGTCAATGCCGCGACGCGGGATAAGGATATCGCTTGGATTACAAAACAAGCCAAACCCTTTGCGGTGCAAGTCCGTGAGCGAGATGATTTTGCTATGCTTGCAGTACAAGGGTCCCAGGTACGCAAAAAATTAGAGCCTCTATTACCGGCTAATTTATCAGCCTCGGTCATGGCACTTGCTCCATTTTATGCGACTTGGCACGATGATGAATTTTTTATTGCGCGTACTGGTTATACAGGTGAAGAGGGGTTTGAAATCATTTTACCGGCTCAAGACGCACCAAATTGGTGGGATGCCCTACTTGCCGCGGGGATCGCACCGATTGGTTTAGGAGCGCGTGATACTTTGCGCCTTGAAGCAGGTATGAACTTATATGGGGCTGATATGGATGAAAATTATTCCCCTTTGGAATCCGGTTTAGCTTGGACAGTCGCTTTTAAACCGGCAGATCGCGTTTTTATCGGACGTAGTGCTTTAGAAACTCAGCGTAATAGGGGAAACCATTCAATTCTAGTAGGTTTAGTCTTACCTGTAAAGGGAATATTACGAGGGCATCAAACGGTGTCCTTTGAAGGCGGTGGGGTAGGACAAATTACCAGCGGCACATTTTCACCGACATTGGGCGGATCGATAGCTTTTGCCCGTTTACCAGCAGGGGAATATAAACAAGTAACTGTGACGATTCGCAATAAACCGTTACTGGCAAAAGTTGTCACCCCCCCGTTTGTGCGGCATGGCAAAACCTGTATCTCATTTTTAACTGATAACTGATAACTGATAATGAATAAAATTCCTGATAATTTAAAATATACCGAATCCCATGAATGGGTGCGTATAGAAGAAAATGGCACTATTACCATCGGTATTACCGATCATGCTCAAGAAGAGTTAGGTGATTTGGTTTATGTTGAACTCCCAAAGATAGGGCAACAACTCAATTTAGACGAGGTAGTAGGCGTAGTTGAATCAGTCAAAGCGGCTGAAGATTTGTATAGTCCATTAGCCGGTGAGGTTATTGACTTTAATGCTGAACTAGAAGACGCACCTGAACTGCTTAACAACGATCCTTACGGTTCAGGTTGGTTATTCAAACTGAAATTGGCTGAAAATAGTCACTTGGAAAATCTGTTGGGTGCTGACGAATATGCAAAATTTATTGCAAAAGATAAATAAATTCTAAATCAAAAACCTGACAGGTTTCGGAAACCTGTCAGGTTTATACCACTCTAAAATTCTTAAAATCTAAAATTAAGATTAATGCCCTACATTCCACATACCTCCAATGATATTGCTGAAATGCTTGCCACTATCGGTGTTGGCAGTATTGAAGACTTATTTGATGAAATTCCTGCTACCTTACGTTGTGGCTACTTAGAAAAAATTCCGTCCTCCTTAACGGAAATGGAAATCGGAGCATTAATGCGCCAACGCGCTGAACAAGATAGTGGGGCTGTCTGTTTTATCGGCGCAGGTGCTTATGAACATCATATTCCCGCCGCTGTTTGGGAAATCGCGACGCGGGGCGAATTTTATTCCGCCTACACCCCCTATCAAGCCGAAGCCAGTCAAGGTACATTGCAACTTTTGTATGAATTTCAAACCATGATGGCTAATTTGACTGGCATGGAAGCCTCCAATGCTTCCTTATATGATGGAGCATCAGCTTTAGCGGAAGCGGTATTAATGGCAGTGCGTCTAGCAAAATCTAAGGCAAAATCTATTTTAATGCCAACGACAGTCCATCCCATTTATCGGCACGTGGTACAAACTATCGTTAAAAATCAAGGGATTAGCTTGGTTGAGCTACCTTATGACATTGAATTAGGTCGCATTGCGCCTGACAATTTAGCCAATTTTACTCAGAGTACCGCCCTGGTCATTCCCCAACCCAATTTTTTTGGTAGCTTAGAAGCTGTTGATGAATTAACAAATTGGGCCCATGCTCATGGAATATTAGTGATAGGTGTCGTCAATCCGCTAACGCTTGCCGTGCTATCGCCACCTGGTGAATGGGGTGCAAAAGGTGCTGATATTGTTTGTGGTGAAGGGCAACCCTTGGGTATTCCATTATCTTATGGTGGTCCCTATTTTGGTTTTATGTGTTGCAAAAAAGCTTATGTGCGACAAATGCCAGGACGCATTGTCGGACGCACCGTCGATTTGGATGGTAAAACCGGTTACACCTTAACTTTGCAAGCGCGTGAACAGCATATTCGCCGTTCCAAAGCCACTTCTAATATTTGCACCAATCAAGGTTTAATGGCAACAGCAGCCACGATTCATACAGCTTTACTGGGAGCCGAGGGATTAGAGCGCGTTGCTTTAACTTGTCATGCTAATACGACAAGTTTAGTGGAAAAACTGACTGCCATTGCCGGCATAAATCGCGTATTCAAAGAACCTTTTTTTCACGAGGCGGTGCTACGCTTAGAAAAACCAGTTGATGAAGTTTTGCGCCAATTAGCAACATCTCATATTTTTGGTGGATATAATCTAACTAAATTTTATCCAAAACTGGGTAATAGCTTATTAGTCTGTGCTACCGAAATGCGAACTTCAGCGGAGATAGATAATTATGCTGAAAAGTTACAAGTGGTTATGGAAAATTAAGAATTGGGAGAAGAAAATATTTTTGTGACGTTTCGTGGGTTCATTCGCATGCAACAGATATTAGGTTTTGACTATGGCATTCAGTGAATATAGAAATTACAGCGCAAGTGAATTGAAAGATATTTTTAAAATAGATATCCAAAGAAGTGAGGATTTATTTACGAATTTCAAATTGAGTGATAAAAATTATGATTTTTTACAAGAAGATGTAAAAGACATGTTATCACGTATTAGATTATCTATGTCAGATAATGAGGCAACAAGAAGTAACCTTTTGGTATCTCATATCTTGTGGCAAGCTAGTAAAGTCTACAAATTGGGTATTTTCTTTGAACCTGTTTTGAATATGAGTCAAGAAGAAGCTCCTGACTTACCACACCAGCTAAACGGTAAATTTGATAGTGCTTTAACTCTTGATGAAATTGACTTTGTACGCCCCATAATCTCAATTGTTGAAGTTAAAAAAAGTAGCCTTTCTGATGGCTTAGGTCAGTGTTTAGCCGAAATGTATGCTACCCTAAAAAAATTTAAGCAAAATAGCGTGTATGGTATTATAACGGATGGTGCAGAATGGGAATTTCTTTTATTAGAAAATTCTGTTCTATCTATTCATACGAATAATTACTATATAAACACAGTATCTGATATTGTTGATAGGATTGGCTACATCGCAGAAAGATTTAATCAATAAAGAAATGAATATAAAGGGATCAGGTTAAATTAAAGAGAAATAACCCAAAAAACTATCAATCAATAAACATTATAGCGATTTAATGTAACCCATTGATTTAAAATCCCGATTTTAGTAAAGCTAATAAAATCAAGCACTTAAATTAAATTGGTATAATGTCTAATATCTATATCTAATCTAATTGGTGATAAATGGTTCACTACATAAATTAATATTACTCTGACCCCAATTATTTCTGTAAGCTGCAACCAAAATCGGTGCAATCCTTATAATCCATGTCATCCATAACTGACTTTAAAAAGAAAATTAAACATGGGAACCATAGTTCTTAAAGTACCTCAAAACATCAGTGTCAAATATGAAATTGACAACTTAAAAATCATTGAGCCATTTCTTAATTTGCTCAAACACCTTGAACCGGCAGCACCACAACCCGTGAAAAATAATAGCCTATTAGGGTTATTTGCGGATGACGCTGAAGTTATTGATTACGTTACGGAATCTGCCATGCAAGCCCGTGAAAACAATCCTTTGAGGTGTCACGATGGATAAGTCATTACTGGATACAGATACATTGTCTGAAATGCTAAAGGGAAAAAATGTCAATGTGATACAAAGGGCAAACGACTATTACGCAAAATTTAGTCAATATACTATTTCCACAATTACAGTGTTAGAAATTATTAAGGGTTTTCATAAAGTTCAACGTGAAGCACACATAGAGCGATTTTTGTCTGCTATTTCAAACACCGAATTATTAACACTGAATCTGGAAAATGCTGAATTAGCCGGTCGAATTTATGCCGATTTGGAACGAACCGGACAAACCATTGGGCGGGCTGATCCAATGATTGCTGCCATTGCTTTAGAAAACGACTTGGTATTAATAACCGGCAATGTGCGACATTACCAACGTATCCAGAAGTTAGGCTATTCCTTGAAATTGGATAATTGGAAAACTTGATTCAAAGGCAAACTGAAGTGTTTGCCATTTTAAATCAATGGCATTGATTAATTATCTAATAATATTTAAAAAAATTAAAAAAAAGCTTGCATTTTAAATTTAATTATGGTAGAGTAACCTTAAATCAGGAATAACGGGCGCGTAGCTCAGTGGTAGAGCACTACCTTGACATGGTAGGGGTCGGTGGTTCGATCCCACTCGCACCCACCAATTTTTATCCTAAAGCACGATTTTTATCGTGCTTTTTTTTTATGTTTAGTTAGGAAAAAAATCACTATTCCAAACGCCTTCAAAAAAACCCGTTTTTTTTAAAAAGTCAATATTCGGGATAATTTAATTATATGGAAATCCCATAATCGGAATACCTCATGCCTATCATCACCTTGCCAGATGGCAGCCAACGACATTTTGAAAATCCTATCACCGTAAAAGAAGTCGCTGCTAATATTGGTCAAAGTTTAGCCAAATCAGCTTTGGCGGGAAAAATGAATGACCGCTTGGTAGATACTTCGACTATCATTGAAGACGATGTGCAATTGGCAATTATCACGGACCGCGATCCAGACGGTTTAGAAATCATACGCCACTCCTGTGCCCATTTAATGGCACAAGCGGTCAAAAGTTTATTTCCTATCGCACAAGCTACCATTGGTCCCGTGGTTGAAAACGGTTTTTATTATGATTTTGCATATCCAAAAAGTTTTACCCTGGAAGATTTGGATCAAATTCAAGCCCAAATGGAAAAATTGGTTTCGCAAAATCATACTATAACACGCTCGGTCATGTCACGCGATGAAGCGACAGCCTTTTTTCGGACCCAGGGTGAAGAATATAAAGCCCAAATTATTGAATCAATTCCCACTAACGAAGAATTATCTTTATATCAACAGGGAAATTTTACCGACTTATGTCGGGGACCGCATGTGCCTAGCACGGGTAAATTAAAAGCCTTTAAATTAATGAAAGTAGCAGGGGCTTATTGGCGCGGTGATTCTAACAATGAAATGCTCCAACGCATTTATGGTACAGCTTGGGCTAATAAAAAGGAGCTTAAAGCTTATTTATACCGCTTAGAAGAAGCAGAAAAACGCGATCACCGTAAACTTGGTAAACAACTGGATTTATTCCATGTTCAAGAAGAAGCGCCTGGGATGATCTTCTGGCACGATAAGGGCTGGAGCATTTACCTGCAAATTCAGGATTATATTCGGCGTTTGCTACATCAGCATGGTTATCAAGAAGTCCATACCCCTCAATTAGTGGATCGTTCTTTATGGGAAAAATCTGGGCATTGGGACAAATTTGGTAAAGAGATGTTTAGTACCCATTTAGAACATCATGATTATGTTATCAAGCCCATGAATTGCCCTTGCCATATTCAAATTTATAATCAGGGCTTAAAAAGTTACCGCGATTTACCTTTACGCATGGCTGAATTTGGTTCATGTCATCGTAATGAGCCGTCTGGGACTTTACATGGGCTAATGCGAATACGTCATTTTGTACAAGATGATGCTCACATTTTTTGTACAGAAGAGCAGATACAAAGTGAAGTGTCTGATTTTATTGATTTGGTATTTAAAGTTTACGCTGATTTTGGTTTTCATAACATTATCATTAAATTATCTACCCGTCCCCAAGAGCGTGTTGGTAGCGATGAAGTGTGGGATAAAGCCGAACAAGCTTTAGAGTTAGCTTTAAATAACAAAAAACTAGATTGGGAATTACAACCTGGTGATGGTGCCTTTTATGGACCTAAAGTTGAGTTTTCGTTGAAAGATTGCTTGGATCGGGTGTGGCAATGTGGTACGATTCAAGTTGATTTTTCCATGCCAGGACGTTTAGGGGCTGAATATGTCGCATCTGATGGTAGTAAACAAACCCCTGTTATGTTACATCGAGCCATCTTAGGTTCCTTGGAACGTTTTATTGGCGTATTGCTTGAAGAATATGCTGGTGCTTTACCGATATGGCTTGCCCCCATACAAGCTGTTATACTTAATATTACTGATCAACAGGCTGATTATGCTAAAACGGTAGAAGCGCATTTGCTTAAAAATAGTTTTCGTGTGATTGCAGATTTGAGAAATGAAAAAATAGGTCTTAAAATTCGCGAACATACCTTACAAAAAGTGCCCTACTTATTAATAGTAGGTGGACGTGAGGTTGAAAATAAACAAGTTGCTGTGCGTTTGCAAAAAGGTAAAGATCAAGGTGCAATGTCACTTGATGCCTTTACTGAACAACTCCGTGCTGACGTTATTCGCTATACTAATAGTTAGAAGACTTCTTTTCGATGGATAACTGATAACTGATAGACAACTGAAAATAGGAGGACAGTTACATCGCTTACGATAAACGTATACGCCTAAATAAGGCAATTACTGCACAGACAGTGCGGTTAATAGATGTTGATGGTCAACAAATTGGCCAAGTTTCTAGCCAGGAGGCACTACAAAAGGCACTCGAAGTTGAATTGGATTTGGTGGAAATCGTACCCCACGCTCAACCACCTGTTTGCCGGATTATGGACTACGGCAAATATTTGTTTGAACAAAGCAAAAAACGAAATAAAGCTAAGAAAAAGCAAAAACAGGTACAGGTCAAAGAAATTAAATTCCGACCTGGTACTGAAGAAGGTGATTATCAGGTCAAACTACGCAACTTGATACGTTTTCTAGAAGATGGGGATAGAACCAAAATTACTCTACGCTTTCGTGGTCGAGAAATGGCTCATCAAAATTTGGGTCGTCAACTGCTTAAGCGTGTTGAAACCGATTTATCCGAATATGGGGCTGTCGAACAGCGTCCTAAAATGGAAGGTCGGCAAATGGTGATGCTGTTCGCTCCCCTCAAAAAATAGTCTTTTTACATTCAGAATTTTAGAGTGTGAATTTTCTGGACTTCTAAAAACTCATCATAATAAACCAAGTTCCTTGCAAGGAACTTGGTTTTTTTTCAACAGGGTATAAATTATGCCAAAAATGAAAACGAATCGCGGTGCTGCTAAACGTTTTAAGCGCACCGCTTCAGGTGCTATAAAACGCGGGCAAAGCCACCGCCGACATATCCTCACCAAAAAAAGTAGCAAACGTAAGCGTCATTTACGCTCCCCTATCATGATCGATAAAGCGGATATCGCAATGATCAAACGATTATTACCCTATTCGTGAGGTTAACAAAACATGCCAAGAGTCAAACGTGGCGTAACTGCACACGCCAAACATAAAAAAGTGCTTGATGCGGCGAAGGGCTATCGAGGTGCCCGCCGCAATGTTTTTCGGATCGCTAAACAAGCTGTAACCAAAGCGGGGCAATATGCCTACCGTGATCGTCGGCAACGTAAACGCCAATTTCGTCGTCTATGGATAGCGCGAATTAATGCGGCTGCGCGTGAATGTGGTTTATCTTACAGCCGCTTTATTAATGGTTTACACAAAACAGGTATTGAAATTGATCGAAAAATGCTGGCTGAATTAGCTGTCTTTAATAAAGATGCGTTTGTTGCTTTGGCTGATAAGGCTAAGGCGGCGGTTTAATGCCATTAAGGAATGTGCATGAAATTGATAACTAAACCTGTCAGGTTTGAAACGACGTTTTAGAAGTTATTTTGTGCACGTTCCTAAGTATCGGGCTGACACGCACGTTTGCCCGACAAGATGTGTCTGCCCTCCTTATATATCTACGTTTGTTCAATACTGACAGGCGCAAATTTAACTGTCGTTGCTTGCCCCTGCTCCGGTTTGACAAATAATTCTACAGTACCAGTTATTATATTCACGTCAATTCAATGCCATTAAGTTATAGTGCAAACGGCTATATGATTATAACTTTTTAGGGAGCTAAAAATCCGATGTCTTTAAGACAAGAGTTTATTTTAAAGGCAGAAAGCCGATTTTTCAAAAATCGGATTTCTTAATAATTTTCAATACTTATTCCTTGACATCACAAAAAAACTTTATGAAAAAACTCAAATTAATCCAAATAATCGGGATTAGCCTGATCTTATTATTAGGGATAAACAACTTATCCCACGCCGCGCCCATCCAAGTCGATGTGAAATTTTTATATTATCGCAATGGCGAGGATAATTACAAGACGCTCAAAGAGGGTTCCGCTTTATATCGGAAAAAAGATTTTATAAAGATCATCTTTACCCCTTCACAACACGCTTACGTTTACATCTTTTCCAAAAGTTCATCCGGAAACATTTCTCAGATTTTTCCCATGCCAGTTTTTAAGGGCAAAGTCGTGAACAATTTAAACCCGGTATTACCTAGCAGGGATTATTATATCCCCAAAAAAGACAAGGCGTTTAGTTTAGCGGGTGTAGCTGGCAAGGAGACACTTTATTTTATTGTCTCCAAACATATTGATGTTGAACTAGAAAGTCAGTATGGCGAAATTTTATACGCTCGCGCTATCAAAGAACCAGCGAGTGAAGTCATCGCTTCCCGTGCCTTTGAAGAAGAGCTGTTAAGCCGAGACATCACTGACATCGTTTATGATCCCATATCTGAAAAGCAAGGGCAGCAACCTGCCCCTGCTTATAAAATCATCAGCGAAACAGGCAAACAATTTATTGTAATGCGTGATCGTCTATTAAGTTGCGATGGCTGTGTGAGCCGGGTGACTTATGAATTGAGGTAATTTTTTGATAATTTTAGTAGTTAATCCAGGGTGAACACCAGGAGGGCGAACCATTGCAACCACTTTCCGAAAATCATCCGATTGCCTACTTTTAATAAAACTCCGATAAAACTCCGATATACTGGTTGCATTTGAGTTTCGTGAAAACATATCGTCAAGAAACCAAATTTTTTAAAAATTTTGTTTCTGAATTGTTCTTATTTTTTACGTCGAACTACTTATCCAAGATAATAAATCCAGAGGTTTTTGGATCATTCCAGTTGCACCCCACTGTGTGGGGTGTTCAAAGGTTTCTATATATCCATATAAAGCCACTAAGGTACGCATCCCGGCTCGTCTCCCAGCTTCAATATCGCGTGGCGCATCACCGACATAAATACAGTGTGCAGGTATAGTTTGTGCCAATTCACATGCATGTAGTAAAGGTGCAGGATCGGGTTTACACTGTGGCAAAGTATCACCGCTGATATTGCACACACTGCGGCTTGTTAAACCTAATTGTTGCAATAAAGGTGTCGTTAAATACGTTGGTTTATTAGTAACCACGCCCCATTGTATTCCTCCACTTTCCAAAGTTTCTAGCACTTCTGGCATTCCTTCAAATAAGCGTGTGTGATCTGCTATATGATCAAGATAAATATCTAAAAAACGTTTTCGTAATGATTTAATAGCCGGATCCTGTTCACTTAATTGAAAACCGTTTTTAATCAATGTGTTACCCCCATGAGATACCCAAGGACGAATTTGCTCTAACGGGAGCGGCTCACGTTTTTGTTCACTTAACACAGTATTAAGTGCAAAAGCTAAATCAGGGGCAGTATCTAATAAGGTGCCATCTAAGTCAAATAGCACAGTTTGTATAGGTTTTTTCATACTATGCGTTGAGTGTGAATAAGATAATTAACAGAAACATCTTTGCTGAGTGAATATTGCTTAGTAAAAGGATTATAACTCATCCCCGTCATATCAATTATTGAACTGCCAGCCATACGTGCCCATTGCGCTAATTTTGCTGGCGAAATAAATTTGGCATAATCATGGGTTCCTTTAGGCAAAAGCCTGAGTAAATATTCTGCCCCAATAATGGCAAAAAGATAAGACTTAGGATTGCGATTAATCGTGGAAAAAAACATAAATCCACCAGGCTTAACTAAATGATGACAGGCAGTCACGACTGACATGGGATTAGGAACATGCTCTAACATTTCCATGCAAGTGATAACTTCAAAACGGGCTGGGTGTTCTTGGCTCAATTGTTCCGCAGTTGTTTGTTGATATTCAACCTTCAATTCGGATTCATATAAATGCAGTTTTGCCACGTTAAGCGGTGCTTCGCCCATATCAATGCCGGTGACATTTGCCCCACGTTGTGCCATACTTTCACTTAAAATTCCTCCCCCGCAGCCTACATCTAGCACTGTTTTACCGGCTAACCCCCCCACGCGCTGATCAATATAATCCAAGCGCAAGGGGTTAATGTCGTGTAATGGTTTAAATTCACTTTCTCGATCCCACCATCGGGAGGCTAAGGCACTAAATTTTGCCAATTCTTGTTGATCAACGTTAGGTGTATTATTCATCTAGGTTCATTGTGAATTGTGAAATGTAAACGGCAAAACAGCGTGTCTGCCATAAGTCGCCTATTTTTTTTAAAATTTATATTTCGCCAAAAACAGGGCATATTTTTTAATTTCTGGGTATAATGGGTGTTCTTTAGATTCAAGTAACTGTCGCATAATCGCTTTTGCTTTATCGTATTGATTAAAATGCTCACCTAATAGTTTAGCACTTAAAAATTCGATTGCAATACTGTCTGGATGATTTGGATAACGGGTAGAAAAATCTTGCACAAGTTGTAATGCCGAGCTATAACGCTTTTCTTGATAAGCGATTGTGGTTAAGGGCAAAATCTGAAAGGCATTTTTAGGTTTAAAGTGAACACTCATCTCAAAGCAACTTTGGAAAATATTTAAAGCTTCACTTAACCGCTTTTTTTGGATTAATAAGCTGATGTAATGTTGCCCTTGCGCCAAAACCACCTTTTTTTCTTCCCAAAGACTCATACGGGCAAACAATTTTTTGTTGATATCAAGTGTGTCTCCCAAGTCAGGTAATTTAGCAAATAATTCTTCAATCGCGTTTTTAGTTCTACCCCCACTTGCTAAGACATGAACTTCATATAAAACATTATTTAATTGTTTATTTTGTGCTTTTTCCTTAGCTTCAGCTTCTATTTCTGGCGAAAAAGAAACTATCAAACCAAAAGAGTCACGATGATGGTAGATGACAAAACCGAGCAAATGAAATGTCATGATCAGCAAATAAATTATTCCCATTATGCGAAATAATAGGGGTAAACTTTGAAAAAACAAAATTAACAGCACGGGTAAACTAAAAAGTACACTAATCAGCAGATAAACTATACCCACACGTTTTACCAATAAAATTAATTTCCAAGGATTCAGTGCATGAAATAAGCTGTTTTCCGTAGCAATAATAACCGCGCTGGCTGGTGTAAGTAATATTCCAAAAGCTAATATAAACTGTGCCGGTATATCTCCCGCAAGATTTTGAACCCAGTGAGCAATTGTAAAAACAATCATCAAAAAAAACAATTGCTTCAAGGGACGTTGATTGCTTGAATTCCACATATCAAAAGTAAGCATTGGCGCCACCGCATAGCCAAATGACGTCTTTTCAAGCACGATGTAAGCATATTTCAAAGTCAAAGATAAAAAAGTCATCAGTGCGTATATGCCAAGAAGAGACTGAAAAATGGAATTTAAAATCATCGAAAATACGACTGAAGAAATGATCAGCAGTGGTAAGGCATGTCCTTTTAAGGGATAAGCAAGAATATGAGGAAGTTGCTGCCAAAGTGAAGGGTTATAAATCATACGTGCATGGGCTGCATGTTCTTTTAATATAAATTTTTGTGGTGTTTTCATAATATTTAGCTCTGTAAAAAGTTACCACAGCTTCCACCTGTGGTAACTCACCATTCCAAGAAAGTAACCATTCTGACTACCCTCATCAAAGAAGTCACTGCCATTAAAATTATAGAATTTGAAGAAATATTTCTTTTGAACTAGAAAATTTTTTCAAAAAGGGCTTGACTTTTTTTTTCAAGACGTGGTAATATTCATGCCCAAATCATGAAAGCCATTTTTGGCGATTAATGATTGACTTCCGCCAATGAGAACTTTTTTTGTATTTATGGTCCCAGTCCTACCACAATAGTTACCTAACCAATAGTATTTAATAGTATTGTATGGAACTAACAGGCGGCTAATAATTAGCAGAAGTTAGATAGGTTATAACACCTTTAAATGTTCAATCCAGTTTGAAGCTCTGTTGT
>QNES01000079.1 GCA_003645255.1 Gammaproteobacteria bacterium | reverse complement strand
TTATTGAATCGCGATTTTTCCGCATAATTAAGCGATTCTTTCACATTCTTATACATTTCATTGAGCCGTGTTTCAGAAGTGTTATAAGCATCTTTAGCACACTTATTCATTTCTAAAAGACTTTCCGTATCTTCACAGCTAGAAGCAAGAGCATCTCTTGAAACAACAACACTTTGCCCTATTGAAACCAACAAAAGTGTGATGGCTATCGAGATAATCGGTTTTCTTCGCATAATATCTCCAGTTTATCCTAAACGCAAATTAAAACGTCATTAATTTAAAACTATTCATAATAAAGCATTTTAAAAAAAAATCAATTTTTTTAATGGATTTAAATATCAATAGGCAAACTCAAATCAGGAATTATCAATAAAATACATGTTCATTTTTCCCTTACCTTTCACTGATAAAGGAACTCTAGGGGTGACTTTAAATTTATCTTTAACAATCCGATACGTTGTGTCGGAAATATTAATTTTCATCTGTTCAGAATTGGATTCCATTCTTGAAGCAGTATTGATAGTATCACCAAACACATCATAAATATATTTTTTTATACCCACAACCCCACCAATGACTTTGCCTGTATGGATACCAATTCTGACTTTCCATTTTTCTTGAGTCATATTTTGATTGCGCTTTGTTAAATATTCGAGAATATCAATTGCTGCATTGATGATATTTTCGGCGTGATTAGAATTTTTTTCAGGCATACCACAAACGGCAAGATAAGCATCACCAATGGTTTTAATACGTTCACATTGATGCAGTTCGATAATATTATCAAACGTCGTAAAAATACTGTTTAACTCACTAATTAACACAGGCGTTTCAAGTTGAGAAGATATTTTAGTAAAGTCGATAATATCTGAAAAAAAGACGGTAACATTATCAAATGCCTCTGGCTCAGTTTTACCCGTTTCTTTTAAATCATTGGCTACTCTAATTGGCAATATATTTAACAGCAATTTATCCGATTTTTGTTTTTCCTGAATAATAATGTTATTACGTTTTGCAAGTTCATCTGCTTGTTGTTGTAACTGTTTATTTTTAGCTTGTAATTGTAGTTGAAGTTTGCGAATTTTAAGATGCGCATTGATGCGAGCTAATATTTCGTCTTGTTGGATGGGTTTCGTGACATAATCAGCCGCTCCCAATTCAAAACCTTTGAGTTTATTAACGGTATCTGCCAAAGCTGTCATAAAGATAATAGGAATATCCTGAGTTTCTTTTTGAGACTTTAAAATTTTGCACACCTCAAAACCTGACATCCCAGGTGGCATCATCACATCCAAAACGATTAAATCAACTAAAACCATTTCAATTGTTTTAAGTGCTTGTTTTCCGCTTTTAGCGATTAATACTTTGAAATGCTGATTTAAAACAGTATATAAAACACCCACATTTTCCGGAATGTCATCAACAACTAAAATGGTATCTTTATCTGAAGTTGTTAGATTCATGTTACTTTATCCAAATTCTCAATATCTAAAGGGCTGAAAAATACTATTTTTTAAATAAATCGTATTTTTAAATAGGCAACTTTACCCAGATTCACCAATATATTGTTGTGCGATTTCTTGAAGTTTTTCAAGTTCAAAATGATTCACCAAGGTACTGATTTTTTTAGCAAAAGGGGCTAATAGCACATCAGATTGTTCAAGCTCTTCGGCAAATGCCTCAATGCCAGCAATATCGCCCATCATAGCAAGATTGAATAAAATTGACGCTTGTTCACTTGATGGTTCACGCAATACTTGTTCCTTTTCTTGAACATCAGAAATGTTCTTTCCATCGGAGCATTCTTCATAAATCCACTGTAAATTCAAATACTTATCCATCAATTCCAACAACTCACCCTCTTTAATAGGCTTATCCATAAAATCATTGCAACCCGCTTTCAAGCTTTTCTGGTGATCATATTCAAAAACGCTGGCTGAAGCAACAATAATAGGTACTTCTTTTAATTCAGAAATTTTTCTGATTTGGCTAGTCGCTTCAAAACCATCCATCTTTGGCATCATTAAATCCATAATAATCAAATCGGGGTGCCATTCACGCGCTTTATCAACTCCATCAATCCCATCAACCGCTTCCAACATTTCAAAACCCAAAGGGGTTAACAGGTTTAGCAATACAATACGATTTTCCAACTGATCATCAATAACCAAAATTTTGTAAGATTTTAATTGTGCATGAGGTATTTTATAACCAATAATCACAGGTTTTTCAGCAACAGATTGAACAAAATGGCTATCTTCCACAGCAGGTAAATTTAAAGTTATCCCAAAAGTACTCCCTTCTCCCAAAACACTTTCAACGTGCAATTCCCCCCCCATCATATTAACTAATTTCTTAGTAATAGATAAACCTAATCCGGTTCCTTCTGCCTTATGATAGATATCGCCAGATTGCTGAAAAGGTAAAAAAATACGTTCTAATTCATCTTTGGCAATGCCAATACCAGTATCTGTGACTCCAAAATAGATTTTCCCCTGATTATAATCGACTTTAAAAGTGACAGTACCCTGTTTCGTAAATTTGATCGCATTTCCTAATAAATTAATCAGAATTTGCCGCAATCGTTTTTCATCAGCATGAATGGCAGTCGGTAAGTTTGCATCCGCCTTATAAACAAAAGCGATTTCCCGTTGCGAAGCCCGCATTTTAAATAATTCAGCAATACCATTGAAAAATGTGCTAAAATTAAAATCAGTCGGCATAATTTCTAGCTTGCCAGCCTCAACTTTGGATAAATCTAAAATATCGCTAATCAGCGTCAATAAATATTCACCGCTTCGTTGAATAACATCAACACCTTCTTTATGATGTGTACTTAAACTTTTATCTCGTATCAGAATTTGTGCATAGCCTAAAATACCATTTAACGGTGTACGGAGTTCATGGCTCATATTCGCCAAAAAAGCACTTTTTGCCTTATTAGCAGCCAATGCTTCATCGCGAGCTTGTGCAAGTTCAGTTGTTCGTCGTTGCAATTCAGCCGTTCGTTGTTCAACCATTTCGCTTAAACGATCATGATAATGACTAAGTTCCCTATCGCGCATTTCGATCTTGGTGAGCATATTATTAAAGCCATCAACGAGATTACCCAATTCATCATGAGCCTTAGCCTTTTTTGGAGCACGGTGCGAATAATCTTCATCTTCAGAAACAGCTTTCATCGTTTTGAGCAGATTATAAATAGGGGTAGTAATAACACGCTGCAATCGAGAAGCCAATCCAAAAGCCAATAATAAAGAAACAAACATCACAGCAACTACAAGCATTGCCCCCCAAAAAAAGCGATCTTTCAAAGCTTTAATGTCTGATTGAATATAAACAGTGCCAATTATTTTATTTTTGAATATAATCGGTTTTAAAATATCTACATGAATCGATTCCCAAAAATAGTCTCCTTTAAAGTTATCCTTTTCCGGTTTAGGTATATTATGATAAGTGTAATAATCGTTAACCGTCGTAAAATAACGTTCCATATTGTCTAGCTGTGATTTTTCATTAACATAACTCACAAATTTTGTACCATCTTTAGCAAAAATATGGACTAAAACAATATGCGAATTGGCTTTTAACCCGGCAATATTTTCTTCCACTGTCAGACTATCATTGAAAGTCAGCCCAGCTATGCTATTGGTTCCAACCATATCAGCCAGCACCAATAAATCAGCCACCATCTGACGGCGAAATGTAATCAAATCCCCAATAACGACAGCGAATGACGCTAACAACAATACGACAGCACTCGTACCAAGAATAATAAAACGGAGCTTATTTTTAATTGATAGATTAGACATAAGATTTTTATTAGAAATACCCTTTTTTCAAAAAAGGGTATTTCTGGAATGCCCAAACGAAGGTTTGGATTCCAACTGGCATGGCTGCAAAAATCGAACCCGTTTAAAAATACTTTTTTTCAAAAAATGGTATTTATTATAGAACTATTGAATTTTTTAAATTATTACTGTTATTATAGCACTCGTAATTTGACGTTTTTTCAAAAATCGGATTTCTTGAATAAGACAACTTTCGTTAGTGTTCACTTTAAAACAATATTAATATATAAGACTATGTTTTTTAAAACAAATTTAATTTTTTATTCATTTATGATTAAATGGCTACAACTCACCATAATTTTATTCATGTTAAGTCATGGTGGCGTAAGTTTTGCCACTCCCCCAATAGCCGAAGAATATCAAGTCAAAGCTGTATTTTTATACAATTTTGCTAATTTTATTAGATGGTCCCAAACGGCATTTAGCCATTCTCAGGCACCCTTTAATATTTGTATTTTAGGCAACGATCCTTTTCAACAGGAAATTGACGTGACAGTAGAAAATGAGCTAGTCGAAAAACATGCCGTCAAAGTAAAACGCCTGAATAACATGCTCAATATTGATATATGTCAAATTTTATTTATCAGCCAATCCGAGGCAAGCTATTTTACAACCATTTTAAACTCTATTCGCAAACGCCCCATTCTCACAGTAAGTGATATAGACGATTTTGTTAATCAAGGTGGGATGATTCAATTTTTTAAATATCGCAAACGAATACGCTTCTATATTGCCCCCGATACCTTAAAAGAATCAGGGTTACAAGCGAGTGGTAATTTACTTCGCGTTGCCAAAATAGTGCGGCATCGTTGAAGGAGTGAAAAATACGATTTCTTAAAGAAATCGTATTTTTAGATTTTCAATTAACAATTAACAATTAACAATTAACCATTATTATGAAATTAATTAAATTTTTATCTTTTTTGATATTATTTAGCACAATGGTACATTGTCTCGCAGCTATTGATGCAAAAGATCTGCAACGACGCGCCCTAATTGAACAGTTGAAAAATTTAACCTTAACTGAATTAAGCGAAGTCGAAACTTTCAACCCCAAAGCCGGATTAGCCGCACGAAAACTCCAAAAATTAACCGACACCGCAGCCGCCTTATTCGTCATTACCCAAGAAGATATTCGCCGTGCTGGCATTACCCATTTAGCTGAAGCATTGCGAATGGTACCGGGCGTTCAAGTCGCACGAATTAATGCTAGTACCTGGGCGATTAGTGCGCGTGGTTTTAATGGCATGTTTGCCAGTAAATTGTTAGTCATGATAGATGGGCGCAATGTTTATACCCTCTTGCGTTCAGAAGTTTTTTGGGATGTTCAGGATACCCTATTAGAAGATGTTGATCGTATAGAAGTGATTCGAGGACCCGGTGCCTCACTCTGGGGCGCAAATGCGGTCAATGGCATCATTAATATAATCACCAAATCGGCTGACAAAACTCAGGGCAATTTAGTAACAACAACATTTGGTGATGGCGAAGAACGTACCATCATTGGGGTACGCCACGGCGGAACCCTCAACGATGACACTCATTACCGTATATATGGTAAATTTTATGAACATGATAGTTTTCTTAATGCCGCTGGTAATGATCAACAAGATCGTTGGCATCAGAAACGTGCCGGCTTTCGTATTGATCAAGAAACCACGACAGACGATAACCTAACTTTCCAAGGTGATATTTATCAAGGCTTTGCCAAACAACAGCTATTAGATTTGATCATTGGCAGCCCTTTTATTGATCAAACTAAAGTCAGTGGTTTCAACCTATTAGGTCGTTGGCAACGTCAACTTGACAACGGCGACATGAGCTTACAAACCTATTATGACCACACAAAACGTAATGAAATAACGCTAGGCGATCATCGTGGCATCTTTGACATCGACTTCCAACACCGCTTACAATATTCTGAAAAACAAGAATATATTTGGGGCTTAGGCTATCGCTACAGCCACGATAACATGGATAATTCAATATCGGTGAGTTATCTCCCAGAAAAACGCCAAGATCACTTATTCAGTGCCTTCGTGCAGGGCGAATTCATGTTACAACCAGAGCGACTAAAACTCACCCTCGGCTCCAAGTTTGAACATAATGACTATTCAGGCTTTGAAATCCAACCGACAACTCGCCTATTGTGGACCCTTAACAATAAACATAGTGTTTGGGCAGCTATCTCACGAGCGGTGCGTAGCCCCGCCCGCACGGATGAAAATATACAATATATTCTACCCGCTACAGCGTCAATTGCCATTATACAAAAGGCTCATCGTGATTATTCAAACGCGGACCTTGATCAAATCAAAACACAAATTATACAAGGTAATCTTGATTATCAATCGGAAACCGTCTTAGCTTATGAATTGGGTTATCGTTTTAATTTGACTAACCGCTTCATGTTAGACACGAGCCTATTTTACAATGAGTACAATCATTTGCGTATTCTTGAATTTGCAGAGTTTATATCCCCTGAGATGATTCTCATTAAAAATATGAACAAGATGTACGGAGAAGCGTATGGGCTAGAAATCGCTGCTTCTTGGCAAGTGCGGGATAATTGGAAACTCATCACGACATACAGCTATTTGGACTTACAATTGCATCTTGAACCGGGCACACTATTAGTTCCACCTATGGATTCCTTTTACTCAGAACAAGAAGAAGGTGACAATCCTCACCATCAAGCCAGCATACGCTCATTATTGACTTTGCCCTATAACCTAGAATTGGATACAGCATTATATTATGTTGACAACGTTCCCAACCAACTCGCATCCAACTACACCCGCTTTGATGTTCGTTTAGGTTGGCACTCAAAAGAATGGGAAATGAGTTTAGGAGCGCGTAATCTCTTTGATAATCAACACCGCGAATTTGGTGATAGTGCGAGTGGAAATTATACGCCTGCTGATGAGGTGCAACGATCTATATATATGCAACTAAAATACCGTTTCTAGCAATATAGGGTAGAAATACCCTTTTAAGCCCTTGGCAGAGTAAAATAAAACATACTACCTTGCCCGATTTGACTTTCTACCCCGACTTCTCCCCCAAACTTTTCCACAATTTGTTGAACAATGGATAAACCCAATCCATGCCCTTCAGCACGCTCTTGATGCAAGCGGGAAAAAGGGATAAATAACTTAGCTTGAGCTTCTTTCGATAATCCCTCGCCATTATCTTGAAGCCAAAAGCGTATCATACCATCATCTTGCTGTTCAGCCCCCAAGATTAGACGAGGTGGATATCCTCCATATTTTATAGCATTACTGATGTAATTTGCCCAAATTTCTTCTACCCAAGGCGCATAACCTCTCGCAGTTGGAAAAGAATTGGGCAGAATGATTTCGGCTTGACAACCACTAAGTGCATAAGCAAGCCTGTGCTGAACTTGGGGAATAATAGCAAACATATCTAATGCTTGCATTTCTATATCAGTGGATTTGACAGTCTTCGCCAATAACAGCAATGCATTTATTATCTCTTCCATTTTATGCCCTGCTTTGGCTACCAGCTTTTGTTGTTCCAGTAAATCAGCATCAAGTAATTTATCTTCTGTACAGATTTCCACTAATTCCTCAGAATAGCCAATAACCGTATTTAAAGGATTTTTCAAATCGTGGGCAACAGTGTGAGAAAAAGCCTCTAATTGTTTATTGCGTTGTTCCAATTCGGCGGCATGTTCTTGCAATTCCTGTTGCAACCGGCGTAAATTAATATGGGCATTAATTCTTGCCAGAACCTCTTCTTGTTGAATGGGTTTAGTGATGTAATCAGCCGCTCCTAAATCAAAGCCCTTAATTTTATCAACCGTGTCTGCCAAAGCTGTCATAAAAATAATGGGAATATCCTTAGTGCTTTCCTTAGATTTTAAGAGTCTACAAGCTTCAAAACCATCCATAACAGGCATCATCACATCCAATAAAATCAAATCTGGGTTAGCATATTCCGCTTTTTTGATCGCACGCGCCCCATTTTTGGCAATGGCTATTTCAAAACCAACTTCTTCTAAAAATTTAGATAAAACACTAATATTAGCAGGCATATCATCTACAATTAAAAGGGAACCTTTGCAAGTTTTTGTATTCATTTATTATCTATAAAATTTACTGTAAATAACTTCCAAAAACCTGTCAGGTATTAAAAACCTGACAGGTTTGTTATATATACTGTTCAATTAAATCACAAATTGCCTCTTCGTCAAAGTCTTCCGCTAATTCACGAATTTTTTGTGCAAAAGGTTCAAGTTCTTGATAAGACAAGACAAATTCATCTATTTTTTTCACCACTTTAGCAAGATTACCAGCCATAGCTAAATCAAACAAAATTTCGGCTTGTTTTTTGGAAAGAGCGACTAATTCTTTATCTTCTGTGGAATCATCTTTTTCAGGTGGCAATTCACCTTCATCGTCATCATATATCCACTTCAATTTTAAATATTTGCTCAATTGTTTTAACAAGTCTTCAGCGCGAACCGGTTTAGGCAGAAAATCATTACAACCCGCTTTTATGCTCTGTTCTTTATAGCATTCAAAAACGCTAGCTGAAATCATAATAATAATCACATCTCTTAGCTCAGGAATACGTCGAATTTGGCGAGTGGCTTCAAAACCATCCATAATTGGCATGACTAAATCGGTCAAAATTAAATCGGGTTTCTCTTCTAACGTAACATCTATGCACTCTTGCCCGTTACTGGCTTCAAAAATTTCAAAACCTAACGGTGCCAATAAATTAGCTAAAACCAAACGATTAGCTTCTTTGTCATCAACAACTAAAATTTTTCGACTTTCACCTTCAAAACCCACAATGGTTGGTTCTTTATACGCAGTCGGTTTCACAAACCCAGCCACTTCAGGTAAATCCAACGCCAACCAAAACGTGCTTCCTTTCCCCAATTTGCTTTCAACATGCAATTTTCCTCCCATAATTTCCACCAATTTTTTAGTTATAGATAAACCTAAACCGGTGCCTTCAGTTTGCAAGCTTTGATCGCCAACTTGTTGAAATGGATTAAATATTTTATCTATTTCATCAGCCGCAATACCGATACCAGTGTCTTCCACTTGGAAGCGGATATTTCTATGATGATAACCCATTTTGAAACTGACACCGCCGATTTCCGTGAACTTGACCGCATTGCTCAAAAGATTTATCAGAATTTGGCGCAATCTTTTTTCATCAGCATGAATGCCATTGGGCAAATGAGATAATTTCTCATAAATAAAAGTAATGTTTTTCTGCTTCGTTCGCATTTGAAATATATCTGCTATACTTTGCACAAAATCACCAAAATGGAAATCGGTGGGATACAGTTCAATGCGATCAGCTTCAATTTTCGACAGATCTAAAATATCGCTAATCAAAGTCAACAAATATTCACCGCTGTTTTGAATTATGGTAATGCCTGATTTATGTTTTACCTGAAAATCTTTATCCCGCTTCATAATTTGCGCGTAGCCTAAAATGCCATTGAGGGGAGTACGTAATTCGTGGCTCATATTGGCAAGAAACGCACTTTTAGCCTTGTTGGCTGCCATCGCTTGATCGCGGGCTTTGGCAAGTTGCTCGGAACTTTTAACTAATTCATCAGTACGTTTGACTAATTCATCAGTGCGAGTAGCAACCATGTCTTCTAAATGATCACGGTATTCTTGTAATTTGGTATTGCGGATTTCGATTTGATTTAGCATATCATTAAAGCCCACAATTAATACGCCAAGCTCATCATCTATCGTTTTGGGAGCGCGATATGAATAGTCTTTATTGTCTGCTATAGCTTTTATTACCTTTAATAATTGGTAAATAGGCTTGGTGATAACTTGTTGGAAGCGGGATGCCAATAAAAATGCCAGAAATAACGAAAATGATAACACAATACTAACAATAATTATCCCCGAAAGTAATCGTTCATTAAAGGCTTTTAAATCTGACTTTATAAAAACGGTACCCAATGATTTTTCTTGAAAAATAATCGGCTTAAATACTTCTATATACTCACCATGAAAAACATGAAAAACCGAAATTTCTTTAATAACCTGATCTTTAATCGAATTGTGATGTGCATAGTGTTCATGGACATTTGTAAACAGTACTTTTTTTGACACTCCTTCCCTAAAATAACTAGCAAATAGGGTCCCATCTTTAGAAAAAATATGAGCTAAAATAATATGCTTATTGGCTTTTAAGGCAGCAATGTTTTCCTGGACAGTTTCACTTTCATAAAATAAAAGCCCTGCTATACTATTGATACCCACTAAATCGGCTAAAATGAATAAATTATTAACCATATCGCGGCGGAAAGCGAATAAGTCACCAACGACATAAGCAGTTGTGGACAAAGATAAAACAATAGCACTTGTCAATAGTATAATAACTCTCAGTTTATTTTTAATTGATGCGTTTCTAAAAAAAATTGACATTGGCAAAAGTATTAGCTAATATTGGATGATTTATATGTTGAAAGAAAGCAAATTTTTGAAAAAATATGATTTCTCATGCCTAGTTTTGGCGACAAAAATTTTTCCAAAAAATCGGATTTCTGCCCTAACCGAGTTTTAATTATGTTTAATATACCATACTTACGAATAACTATAATTATATTCTTATGCGGATGGAATTCAAGTCAAGCTGACTTACCGGTTGCAAAAGAGTATCAAATAAAATCAGTTTTTCTATACAATTTTTCCTATTTCATTAAATGGCCCGAAACTGTTTTTAGCAGCAATGATGCCCCCTTTCACTTTTGCATCTTGGGTGAAGACCTATTCAAACGAGGAATTGATCTGGCAGTCAAACACGAAAATGGGCTATCAGTGCTAGAGGCTTCAACGAACAATGGGCAAGTAAATTGTTAGTGATGATTGATGGGCGCACCGTTTACAGCCCCATGCGTTCCGAGGTTAATTGGGATACACAAGATTTGTTGATGGAAGATGTAGAACGTATTGAAGTCATTCGTGGTCCTGGTGCATCATTATGGGGAGCCAATGCTGTCAATGGTATTATCAACATCATTACTAAATCTACCAAAAATAGCCAGGGCAACTTGGTAACAACTTATGTCGGCAAGGGTTCCGAGCGTGCCATTGTTGGTGTGCGACAAGGTGGAAAAATGGGTAATCAAGGTCATTATCGTGTTTATGGCAAATTTTATGAACACGATACTTTTGTCGATGCCCAAGGACAGGAACACGAAAATGGTTGGAAAATGAAACGGGGTGGCTTTCGCTTGGATTGGAAACACTCTAACCGTGATACCCTAAATTTTTATTAGATACGAGTATTTTTTATAACGATTATGATCAGTACGGAATCTTTTTGATAACCAACACCATGAATTTGGTACAGGGGAAAGGGGAATATCTTTCAACGAAGTGCAACGGGCTGTTTATATGCAGCTAAAATACCGTTTTTAACAATGTGTAGAAATCCGATTTTTTCAAAAAATCGGATTTCTTGAAACAATATCTTCGCTAAAAACATTTTGTAGGGGCAGAACTGCGTGTCTGCTCTCCTTTTACTGCCTGAATTTATCTGAACATCTATATTGAACCTACCTTAACCAAACGAAGCCAGTATAGCATTAAGCGTTGCACTGGGATGCATAGCAACAGAGCTCTTGTCACTATCCGGATGATAGTAACCTCCTATATCGACTGCTACGCCCTGAGCACTGATCAGTTCCTGATTGATCTTAGCTTCGTTATCCGCCAGATTCTGCGCCAGCGGTGCGAAGCGAGCTTTCAGTTCAGCATCCTGGCTTTGCTCAGCCAGTGCTTGCGCCCAGTACATGGCGAGGTAAAAGTGACTACCCCGGTTATCCTGCTCATTCACCTTGCGCGAGGGTGACTTGTTTTCATCTAGGAACTTACCTGTCGCCTGATCAAGGGTTTTGGACAGAACTTTCGCCTTTTCATTGTTAAATGTATTGCCCAGGTGTTCAAACGACGCTGCAAGGGCTAAAAATTCACCCAGGGAGTCCCAACGAAGATGGTTTTCCTGCTGCAACTGCTGGATGTGCTTAGGCGCGGAACCGCCAGCACCAGTTTCAAATAAACCGCCACCATTCATCAGTGGCACGATGGAGAGCATCTTAGCACTGGTGCCCACTTCGAGGATCGGGTAAAGGTCGGTGTTATAGTCACGCAGAACGTTACCTGTAACGGAGATGGTATTTTCACCAGCCCGCATCCTTTCCACAGAGAGTTTAGCAGCATCATAAACGGACATGATACGGATATCCAGACCACTGGTGTCGTGGTTTTGCAGGTATTGTTCTACCTTCTTTTTGATTTCAACATGGTGTGCGCGGTGCTCATCTAGCCAGAAGAGCGTCAGCCATCCGGTCGCCTTAGCACGGGTCACAGCGAGTTTCACCCAATCCTGGATAGGGAGATCTTTAACCATACACATACGCCAGATATCACCCTCTTCTACATTGTGCTCATGGATAGTATTGCCGTTGGTATCAACAATGCGTATGGTACCGTTGCCAGGCATTTCAAACGTGGTAGGGTGAGAACCATATTCTTCCGCTTTCTTAGCCATCAGGCCCACATTGGGTACGGTGCCCATGGTAGCTGGATCCAATGCACCGTTTTCGATGCAGTTATCAATGGTGGCCTGGTAGAGTACCGAATAACTGTGATC
This sequence comes from Gammaproteobacteria bacterium, assembly GCA_003645255.1. Classification (GTDB taxonomy): domain Bacteria; phylum Pseudomonadota; class Gammaproteobacteria; order Beggiatoales; family Beggiatoaceae; genus QNES01. The sequence continues at coordinate 5,825 of QNES01000079.1, read as the reverse complement.
AGGGATCACGAACTTGGTATCTTTCAGCTTGCCATCAGGATCCCACATCTGACCAGCTACACGAATTGCAGCGGGCATGGAAGCATCAATAATAATATCACTGGGAACATGTAGGTTAGTGATACCTTTGTCGGAATTCACCATAGCAATGGCAGGACGGTTCTTGTACTGATTCTGGATATCTGTTTCGATCTCAGCTTTTTTGTCAGCCGATAATTTCTCGATCTTAGCGAAAAGGTCGCCAAGACCATTGTTGAAATTAACACCAAGTTCCTTAATGGTCTCAGCGTGTTTTTCAACCACGTCTTTGTAGAATACCTTGACGCAGTGACCGAAGATAATGGGATCGGAAACTTTCATCATGGTAGCTTTCATGTGCAGGGAAAACAGCACGTCCTGAGTTTTAGCACTGGTCACCTGCTCTTCAAGGAATTTGACCAGGGCATTCTTGCTCATAAAGCTAGCATCAACCACTTCACCAGCTTCCAACGGCACCTTTTCCTTTAGCACAGTGATGCTGCCATTTTGACTAACAAACTCAATTTTGGCATTGGTAGCGGCGGTCACGGTGGTAGATTTTTCATTGGAGCAAAAATCGCCGCTACTCATAGTGGCAACGTGAGATTTAGAGTTTTTACTCCAGGCACTCATGGAATGTGGATTTTTCTTAGCGTAGTTCTTGACCGAAACAGGTGCCCTGCGGTCGGAGTTACCTTCACGCAAAACAGGGTTTACGGCACTACCCAATATTTTGGCATATCTCGCCTTGTTTTCCTTCTCGGCATCGCTTTTCGGAGCCTCCGGATAGTCAGGTAGATCATAGCCCTGAGATTGTAATTCTGCAATAGCAGCCTTTAACTGCGGAATAGAAGCACTGATGTTGGGCAGTTTGATGATATTAGCTTCAGGTTTCTTAGCCAGTTCGCCCAAAGCGGTCAATTCGTCTGGAATTTTCTGCTCTTCCGTCAGGTTTTCCGGGAAATTGGCGATGATACGCCCTGCTAGGGAAATATCTCTGGCTTCAACATCAATGTCAGTTCCTTCGGTAAAGGTTTTGATGATAGGAAGAAACGAGTAAGTCGCCAGCATGGGCGCTTCATCGGTCTTTGTCCACATAATCTTTTGTGACATGCTTTTTTTCCTCAGTTAGTACGAAAAAGTATTTTAACTTTATTTTGTGTTGAAGTATTGAAATCCTTCGCTATTGCGAAGGAATACTGCCTACGCTCACGTTTTGGATTCCAATAACCATTTAATTTTAAAGATGTTTTTTCAACATGATTAGGATTTTTTCTAAAAATGTGTGAATTCAAAATTTAAGAATAATTATAATCATCGTTTATTCTAATTAAAAAAAACTATCTTGTCAAGATAATTTTTTAACTCATCAAAAATCCGATTTTTATAATTAAAATGATATATAATCAAATGTTTGGACTCAAAAGCTTCAGCTTTGGACTTTTGACAGGTATTTCAGGATGGACACTATAACAACTCAATTTGGAGATATGCTATGAAATGGAGAAATACGCCTAAAAAGGAAGAAAAGGAAGATATTGGAAAAAAAGCCTATAAAATAGCGTTTGATTATGAACTGAAGTATGGTTGTTGTTCTCAATGCGTCTTGACAGCGGTTAAAGAAACCGTTGGTTTGGTGACAGATGAAACGATTAAAGCCAGTCATGGGCTTTCCGGTGGCGGCGGATTATCTGGAGCGGGTGCATGCGGGGCGTTAACCGGTGGACTAATGGCTCTCAGTTGTAAACATGGGCGTGCTAGGAACCGATTTGGGTGGGGAAGATTTACCAAGAATTTTAAATCTGGAAATGAACTCATTGAGCGTTTCCGGAAAGAATATGGTGATATTACTTGCCAGCACCTTCAACAGCAGTTTACCGGAAAGACTTATGATTTATGGATCGCGAAGGAAAGTGCTGAATTTAATAAAGCTAGGAAAGATCAATGCGCCCGTGCGACTGCACTTGTCACCCAATGGGTGATTGAACTTCTTTAGTTGTATAAATCTGACAAGTTTTAAAAACTTGTCAGGTTTTTTAGCAAATTTAAAAAATTATTGTCTAATGACTATGATTAAAAAAACACGCGCTTCCGTTAAATGGATAACGGTAGCCATTATTGTATTTGTAACAACGGAATTTGGCTATGTCTTTTATAATGAAAAACGTTTGGCTCTTGAATCAGAAAAAAACAAGAAACACTTTTTAGCCTTATTACAAGCACAATTACGTCAAGTACCTCCGATGCTAACAAAAATGGAACAAAAAGTTCCCTTACCAAGCAAAGAAATATTTTCATTACTTGGACATCAAAGTGGAGTGTGCGTTGATGGTTGTTTAGCCTTTAGTCCAGATGGACAATACCTCGCATCAGGTAGTTTGGATAATACCATTAAATTATGGAATGTCAAGACAGGTTGTCTATTACGAACCTTAACAGGGCATAAAGATTTAGTGTTGTCTATTGCTTTTAGTGCTAATGGATTACTGCTTGCTTCTGGAAGTGCCGATAGCACTATTAAATTGTGGAAAATCAGTAGCGGTCAACTTCTAAAAACCTTAAAAGAAGAGGGAACATGGGTGGGTAGCATTGCTTTTAGCCCTAGTGGACAGAGGTTAGCAGCGGAAGGTGCTCATCATACGATTAAATTATGGGAATTAAGTACCGGTGTTCCCGTACAAACCCTGATGGGACATGAAAATATTGTCAATTCAGTTGCTTTCAGTCCAGACGGTCATCTTCTCGCCTCTGGAAGCGCAGATAGTACCATCAAACTTTGGGAAGTCAATACTGGCAAGCTCTTACACACGTTAACCGGGCATCAAAAAGAAGTGTTATCTGTCGCTTTTAGCCCCGATGGGCGCACTTTGGCATCAGGCGGCGCAGCAAGTATTATTAAGCTTTGGAAGATTAGCAGTGCTCAATTACAAAAAACATTAACCGGACACCAAGATTGGGTTTTATCGGTGACTTTCAGTCCTAATGGGCGCATTCTTGCTTCTGCAAGCCATGATCATAGCATTAAATTTTGGGATCCCCAACGGGGTAAAATATTGCAAACTTTAAAAGGACATGAAAATGATGTGAATACGATAACCTTTAGTCCTGATGGACGACTTTTTGCGTCAGGCAGTCGGGATAAAACGATCAAGTTATGGCGCTCAGAAAAATAAAAGTTCTCAGATCTGACAGGTTTCCGAAACCTGTCAGGTATTTTAAGCCAACAGATTTAAGTAGGTACTCAAAAGTATTTTAACATTTTCTAGTTTTAGAAATCCGTTAATAATCAGTGCTTTAGCAGAAAACAAAAATGTTAAAATATTTATGTGTACCTAATAAGTTCGTTCTTCGGAAGCGAGCAGTGCAAAACCATTAGCCCGCGCCGCTATATCGACTATCCCATTGATTTTACGCAAGTTTTCGGCTAATAGTTGGACATTGGTAATGGTGCGACGCATTTTAGGTTTGTCCAAATAACCAGCACGTTGCACTTGAAAATGCCCTGTTAACAGTCTCAAATTATTATCAACCATCATGTCATATGAACCGAATTGCAGGGTGATCATAAACACCAATAAAGCGGCGGCAAAGGTAATAGCCGCAATTGTTAATCCACTACAGCGTGGATGTCGCCAAATATTACGCCAAGCTAAACGCAGAATAGCCATTTTTTTCAATTATCAGTTATCAGTTAACAATTTTGGTTCATCATACTTGATGGAATTTTTATCATCCGGTTAGTTTTGGGCGAAAAACGCCACATTTTGTCATTTTTCGTTAAGGTGGCATTACCTTTATCCTTTTTGGGTTTCATAACCCGTACATGGAGTCTTTCATACACCGTGTCCATACGTGCTACTCTATGCACACATCCTTCAAGTGCCCCTATCCGCCTTAGAATAAATTCTAAGGCTAACAGCTAAAGTCGGCTAAAGCCGACTAATGAAGATGACATTCGCTGTTTGAATTAACTCGGTGGGATTTTGTGGTTTGGCAAAAACCGGGGAAAATCACCAACACAGTAATAAAAATAAATAGTAACGGGAATAATTATGTCGCATCTGATATAATGCCTTTGCTAAAAATCATTAAGGTTTTGTCGGAAAAATTTATTATAACTCGATCATCAAGTTTTATACCCAAACATTAGAGTTGTCAGAAAATAAGGGTTTTGTGAATCTAACTATTTTTTTTATTAGCTAAAACTTTATTGATGGACAAGTCTATTAATTAAAGAAAGGATGAAAATGGTTACCAAATTTTCTTTAGCAGAAATTAAGGTGGCAATGCCTGATAATAAAAGGATTGTTTTTTATTTTGATGGGAATGGAAAAATCACTAGAGAAAATAGCTCTTTATCAATCCCATCCCTAATGCCTTTTCTCTAGTCCAGGTGGGAGATTGCCCCTTTGCGACACCAATTTGCAAAAGGGTGTGTTATGTGCAAGGTTTGGAAACAGCCGAAAAAGAAATTCATGCCGCCTATCAGCATAATAGTCGTGTGATTCGCGAAGTTCTCACACATCCAGATTATCGTCAATCTGCCATACAGACGTTTGTAGAATATATATAAGTAGGTCCTCGAAAAGACTTATGCGTACCTACTTATAACGTTTTTCGTTTGGGTGAGATACAAAAAAGGGCAACCACAAGGGATTGCCCCTACAAAAGATGTACTTCACTCAAAAGGGAAATGCTATATCCATGATGCCGTTAAAAATGCCATCATTGACGGCTTATGCTGATTTAGGTGCTGAATTCATTTTTGCGGCTGAAAATGACAACACCTGAACATCAACTGTATATTGCTATTAGTAGCAGAGTTTATGAAAGTTTGTTTAATCAGAGAGCTTACCAATTGATTATTCAAAAATTTCAAATACCTTTGCTGATAGTGAACAGTGAGGAGATTATAAAATGGACAAAATTACCAAATATCGTAGTCTAATCAAAGACTTATTAATAAAAAATGCTGAAATCGTAGCAAGTCAATGTAGTGAAAAAATGGAAACACTCCTGCCATGTTTTTAAAACCTGGCAGGTCTGAGGAAAAAAACTTATGAATGCTAAAATACTATCTATCAATCTCATCATCGCTTTGATGCTTATACTATCTGCTTGTAATGATGTCAAACAGCATGATGAAAGTGGTATTCAAAAAGGTTTTAAAATAAGACCAACGACTTCAACGACTCCAACAACTCCAACCAAAAAATTCAAAATGGTTGCCCTAGTCATTGGTAACGCTGATTATAAATTTGCACCGTTGAACAATCCGGTGAATGATGCAGAAGATATGACTGCTGTTCTAAAAGAATTAGAATTTGATGTCATCTATAAAACAAATGCCAGTCATCAAACAATGGATACCGCAATTAATCAATTTAAAAGAAAACTAGGTAAAAACGTGATTGGCTTATTTTACTTTTCCGGACATGGGGTACAATATGAAAACAGGAATTATATGATTCCAGCTGATATGCCTGAACTGACTGTGTCTAAAGTTAAATTCAATTCAGTACCAATAGAATATGTTTTGGCTACCATGGAAGAAGCCAATAACCAGGTGAATCTGATTATTCTTGATGCTTGTCGTAATAATCCATTTAAAGGTGGAAACAGAGGTGTACGAAAAGGGTTAGCGCAGGTGACAGCACCCACTGGTTCACTCATTGCATACGCGACTTCGCCTGGTGAAGTTGCACAAGATGGTAGTGGGCGTAATAGTCCTTATACTAAAAGTTTAAAAAAATTTCTTCTTCAACCGGGTTTGACGATTGAAAAGGTATTTAAAAATGTACGCAATG
>QNES01000078.1 GCA_003645255.1 Gammaproteobacteria bacterium | reverse complement strand
GTCGCCGAGTCGAAAAAGGCTTCAAAAAAACATTTTTGAACACATAAGGTTGAGTACAAAAATAATTTTCAACTAAGAACCTCCTTAGTTATAAAATATCTAAAAATAATATATATCTGTACTTTACTCAATCGGAAAATGCTATACCACAAGACGGATTATCGATAAACTAACTGTGGTATATTATTTTTTGCGATTTGCCTAATTAAAATTTGTAACGACAAACTTGAAATAAATTATTTTTGAATTATACTATTATTTAATAATAGCAATCAGGAAAATATTATGAAAAAGATGTTATTCATACTTAGTATAGCTAGTTTATGTCTATCAGAAATAATGGCAGCAACTTTACCATTGATTTCTAAACCCACACCAAGAATTGTCGGTGGTGAAATTTCTAACCATAATGCATGGCCCTGGATGGCAATATTGGTTATGCATGATCAATCTCCATTAGAAGGTCAATTTTGTGGAGGGACGTTAATTCATCCGCAGTGGGTATTAACGGCGGCTCATTGCGTTGAGGATATTTTTTCCAGTAGAAGTATTGATGTATTGTTTGGGATGCATAATCTCCGTACTGATGAAGGAGAACGAGTGCCAGTCCAAAAAATCGTCATACATCCAAATTATCAAAACCTGGACTCGGATATCGCGCTATTAAAATTGGAAAAACCGGTCGCCTACACGCCGGTTAATTTAATAAACTCTGACATGTCCACTGAAGGTAAAATGGCGACTGCACTGGGTTGGGGTAATACCTCAGCTCTTGATACCAGACCAATATTCTTAGATGAATTGCGTCAAGTAGAGCTACCCATTGTGTCCAACACTGAATGTAGCAATATTCATCACTGGTTTGAAATTACCCCTAACATGTTATGTGCAGGCTTTATTGAAGGTGGAAAAGATTCCTGTCAAGGAGATAGTGGAGGCCCTTTAGTCATTAAGAATGAATCAGGCGATGGCTGGAATCAAGTAGGCATTGTCAGTTTTGGGGACGGCTGTGCCCAACCTGGTTCTTATGGTGTTTACACGCGAGTGTCAATTTTTAATGATTTTCTAACCGAACAATTATGCGAGTTGGAAGCACCTGTAATGACATTAGACGTTATTGAAAATAACACATTGGTAATATCTTGGTCGCAAGTCGCTAATGCAACTGGGTATAATATTTATTATGCGCCCTATCCCTTCGGCATACCCATTGAGCATTTTGACATAGGTAAAGAAACAAAATTGTTGATTCATTTATCCAGTGGAAATAATTTTTATGTGGCTATAAGGGCTTATAATGATAGCTGCCAAAGCGGTTTTTCTAATAGTGATTTTTTTATTATCCCTTGATGAAAAAAAATTCATTAGCCTTTAGAAATAGTATTTGAACAGGCATTGAATTGAACCAGTGCCAATTATAACTCCAACAGCTAGTAAATCAGAGGTATTAAAAATGTCTCAACTTGTACGCAGCTTATGTTTTTATACACGGCTAAGAAACGTGTGCTTTTCAATAGCTTTTGCTATAACGCTTGTATTTCCGCCTGCCCTTTTGGCGCATAATTCGACATTTGATCCGGGATCGGGTGGGTTATATATCCCAACCGTAGAAGTCCCGAACCCGTTTGGTACCGGGGTAGATTGTTATCAAATAGATTTGAGTTTAACTTCAAACGGTACTTTTTCCCTAGCCGGTGCTGTTCCCACAGATTGCGGTGGCGTGTCGTTGCCGCCCTTAACCGGTCCGAGCGATGGGTCTTCCTGTAGCCAATTTTCGGTTGGGACACCTGATTATAACCGGTGTCAGACAGCGCGTTTGCAGGGAACTTGGTCGTTTAATTTCACGCTCATAAATGAATTTAACAATATCTATACCTTGACAGATATAGAAGAAGCTTCCTTGTATCCTGGTGAATTTAACATTTGGGGTGTCAGTGAATATGATGATAATGTCATAGCCGGATATGATCCTGAGTATGACGATTTCTCTATTCTTGCTTATAGCTCTATTGAAGGCATACAAGAATTTTTGAGTTTTAACTTTACTTCAGAAGATACTGTTTCGGGGTGTTTTTTCCTGGTTATAGACATGGTTCCTGGTGATTGCTATGACACGATTGGCACTCGCATAAGCCGAGCTGCGAATAACGTTACTGATGTCGAAAAAGTAGGCAAAATGTTGGAAGAACATCGTACCCTTGAAATTAAAGGAAATGCCCCCAAAGCGATGAATAAAGGCATGAATAATCACTATAAACGTCTGCGCAAGGAATTGACAAATAATAGAATAAAGCTTTAATTCAGTCTTTAGGCCAAAATCTTTATCTGAAAATTTCTAATTCAAAAAATTTGCGCTCCCCTTATTTTGAAAAGGGCGATCCCTTATGGTTACTATATTTATGGTTGCCTCAACATTTATGAAGGGTGCCTGTTTTTTTTAAAATCAAAAATAAAAGCAAAAATACTTGCTATTCATTTCAATTTTGATTATACTATCCTACTTTAATAAGTGCCGATGTTTTTTCATCGGTGTTTTAATTATCTCCTTGCTTTATGACATTGAAAATAAAATAAAGCTATATTAATCCGTAAGGAGTCGCATGAGACACTACGAAATTGTATTTCTCGTTCATCCAGATCAGAGCGAGCAAGTTCCCGCAATGGTTGAACGTTATGAAGCCATAATAAAAGGCAAAGGTGGTTTTATACACCGCATGGAAGATTGGGGGCGCCGCCAATTAGCCTATCCTATTAATAAGGTACACAAGGCACACTATGTTTTAATGAACATTGAGTGTGATACCGATGTTCTTGATGAATTGACCAACACATTTCGCTTTAACGATGCTGTGATTCGTCATCTGGTTATCGTCAAAAAACAAGCGATTACTGAACAGTCTCCCTTGCTTAAATCCAAAGATGACAAGGATACGCAAGAACAAAAATCACCTGAAAACGAATTGCACGACGATATTCAAAACAATAGAAATAACTTCGGTGATAACGCTCATGAAGTCGTGGTTAGGGATAACTAAAAATGATTTCCATCACCAAACATTACTATTAATGAGGTTGTATGTACTACACATCACGTTTTTTTCGTCGCAAAAAATTTTGTCGATTCACTGCCGAAGGTGTTAAGGAGATCGATTACAAAGATCTGAGCACGCTCAGGGGCTATATTACGGAAACGGGTAAAATTGTACCAAGTCGTATTACGGGTACTAAGGCAAAATACCAACGGCAATTGACTAAAGCCATTAAATGCGCTCGTTATTTGGCATTATTACCTTATTCCGATGCACATGATAATTGAAAAATGAAACGGTTCATTTTTCAGTAGAAAACACTGAGGTTTTAAAAAATGGAAGTCATTCTCCTTGAACAAATTAAACACCTAGGCAATCTAGGGGAGCAAGTTGCTGTAAAAAGCGGTTATGGACGTAACTATTTGATTCCCCAAAGAAAAGCGGTGCCAGCGTCCCCTGAAAACATTGCCGAATTTGAAGAGCGTCATGCTGAATTTAAACAAGCACAAAAAGATGCAGTGGTATCTGCTCAAGAGCGTGCGGCTGAATTACAAGAGATTATCGTCGAAATCGCTGGCAAAGTCGGTGTCGAAGGTAAACTGTTTGGCTCCGTTAGCGCGGCAGATATTGCAAACGCGATTAGTGACGGGGGAATAAAAATTTCTAAGCACGAAATTCGTTTACCTGATGGACCAATACGACAAGTGGGTGAATATGATATTAAAGTTCACTTACATCCCGATGTCGATGCTTTTGTAACAGTTCAAGTCATTGCTGAAGACTAATTGTGTCTCCAAAACCTAACAGGTTTTTTAAACCTGTCAGGTTTATACCACTACTGTTTTTTGTTTTTTTGGAGTCCAAGGCTTTAGCCTTGGACAACTTTTGAATGTTAATAATATCTAAATCGCTTCATGCAGGCGCATACTTATCCCAATGTCCCTTTCGATAGTGCTGTTGAATCTTTAAAAACTCCCCCTTTTTCAAAAGAAGCTGAACAATCCGTATTAGGCGGTTTGATGCTTAATAATGAAGCATGGATTTCTATTGCTGATTTATTGACGGAAAAGGATTTTCATCTCCAGGCACATCAGATTCTTTTTCGTGCCATTAAGTCCCTTTCTGAAGAAGGGCATCCTTGTGATCCAATTACTTTATCCGAGTGGTTACAAAAACATAATCAATTAGAAGCGATTGGCGGCGCTGCCTACTTAGGCTTATTGGCTAATAATACGCCGAGTGCTGCAAATATTATAGCTTACGCAGAAATTGTGCGAGAGCGTTCTATTTTACGTCAATTAATGCGCGTGGGTAGCGATATTGCCGAAGCGGCACTGAATACTCAAGGTCGTACAACGACTGAATTGCTTGATCAGGCAGAAAAAAAAGTTTTTGAAATTGCAGAATTTGGGAGCCGCAATCAAAATGGTTTTGTCCAACTCAAGGATATTGTGGAGACGACTTTTGAACGTATTGATATGCTATCTCAACAAGAAGGTATGCTCACTGGGATAGCAACAGGGTTTACCGATTTAGATGTGCAAACTGCCGGTTTACAAAAATCCGATTTAGTTATTGTAGCAGGGCGCCCTTCTATGGGCAAAACTTCATTTGCTATGAATATTGCTGAACATGTAGCTGTTAAAGAGCAATTGCCGGTAGCGGTGTTTAGCATGGAAATGTCTAATGAGCAATTAGCCATGCGCTTAATTTCTTCCCTAGCAGCGGTTAATTTACAAAGTGTGCGTACTGGCAGTCTAACTGACGATGACTGGCCTAAAATTATCAATGCCGTTAGCCAACTTTCAGAGGCACCCTTATTTATTGATGATACGCCTGCCTTAAGTCCAATTGAATTACGATCACGGGCGCGTCGTTTAGCTCGTGAAAAGGGGCAATTAGGTCTGATAGTGGTTGATTATTTACAATTAATGCAAATACCAGGAAATAAGGAAAATCGTGTCAATGAAGTCTCTGAAATCGCACGTTCTCTTAAGTCCTTAGCTAAAGAAGTCAATGTACCGGTAATGGCATTATCACAACTGAATCGCAGTCTTGAACAACGAACGAATAAACATCCCGTGATGTCAGATTTGCGCGAATCAGGCGAAATTGAACAATCTGCTGATTTAATTGTCTTTATTTACAGAGATGAAGTTTATAATGAAGACAGTGCCGATAAAGGTATCGCTGAAATCATTATTGGCAAACAACGTAATGGTCCGATAGGTATAGTCCGTTTGGCTTTTCAAGGACATCTCACCCAATTTAAAAACTACATACCTGAAGATTCTTTTCATGGAGAATAAGCAAGATGAGTCGCCCTACTCAAGCATTTATTGATATTGCTGCTTTACAAAATAACTTAGAACGAGTCAAAACCTGTGCCCCGACGCAGTGTGTTATGGCAGTCATTAAGGCGAATGCATACGGTCATGGTGCCATTCTGGTAGCCAACGCTATTCAATCAAAGGTTGATGCTTTTGCGGTGTGTTGTCTTGAAGAGGCTCTTGAGTTGCGGGAAGCTGACATCACAACGCCTATCGTTTTATTAGAAGGTTCTTTTCAGCCAGACGAATTATCGGTGATTGCTCATCAAGACTTGCAAATGGTACTTCATACACCAAAGCAATTTGAACATTTGCTTAAAGGGCAACTATCAAAACCGGTTAATGTCTGGTTAAAAGTCGATACTGGTATGCATCGTCTTGGCTTTGCACCTAATGAAATTGAGCGTATTTATAAAATACTCCAAGCGAGTTCGCAAGTTGCATCTCCTATCTGTTTAATGAGTCATCTGGCTTGTGCTGATGATCGTCATGATAATACAACGAAAAAACAAATGGATATTTTTAAGAGATTGACTCAATCTCTGAATATCAAAGAGGCTTCATTAGCTAATTCGGCGGGCATTTTGGGATGGCCTCAAACTCATGCCGATTGGGTACGCCCAGGCATTATGTTATACGGTGCTTCACCATTTGTTGATAGTATAGCGAATGATGAGGGCTTACAACCGGTCATGCATTTACAATCTACCTTGATCAGCATCAAGCGACACCGTAAAGGTGAAGCGATTGGGTATGGTGCAACCTGGCGTTGCCCACAAACAATGCCCGTTGGGGTAGTTGCAATTGGTTATGCAGACGGCTATCCTCGCCATGCGCCGACCGGTACGCCAGTGCTGGTTAATGGGAAACGGGTGCCGTTAGTGGGGCGGGTATCTATGGATATGATCACGGTGGATTTGCGTAGTCAGCCCAATGCTCGCATTGGTGACCCGGTGGTATTATGGGGAAAAAATTTACCGGTGGAAGAGATTGCAAATCTTGCGGGTACAATAGCTTATGAATTGCTTTGTCATGTAAGTAGTCGCGTTAAACTGATAACTAATAATTGATAACTGATAATGCCTATTGCTGAATTTGATGTCATTGCCCGTTATTTTACTCAAGCTTTTCCGAAACGTACTGATGTTATTTTAGGAATAGGCGATGATGCGGCACTGTGTACCGTACCGGCAGGAATGCAGCTTGCGATTGCGGTTGACACATTAGTAGAGGGGGTACATTTTCCCAGAACGACTTGTGCCCAAGATATGGGTTATAAAGCCCTGGCAGTTAATCTAAGTGATATGGCAGCAATGGGTGCCACGCCCGCATGGATGACTTTAGCTTTAACTTGTCCACAAACAGATGGTGCCTGGTTAAAAGGATTTACTCAAGGGCTACTAGAATTGGCTAAGTTATATCAAGTCAGTTTAATGGGGGGAGATACGACTTGTGGTCCTTTGACTATCACGATACAAATTGCAGGTTTTGTACCACCGGACGGCGCGTTGCAACGGTGCGGTGCACAGCAAGGAGATGGTATTTATGTGACTGGTACACTTGGCGATGCTGGGCTGGGTTTAGCATCCATACAAAAGCAAGTGATCCTGCCATCACAAACTCAACAATTTGTCGAGTCGCGTTTAAATCGACCCACACCGCGTGTAGCAGAAGGTCAAGCTTTACGTGGGATTGCCAGTAGTGCCATTGATATATCTGATGGATTGGCTGCTGACTTGGGGCATATTTTAGAAGCAAGTGGTGTCGGTGCCTCATTACAACTTGAAAAGCTACCCTTATCAAGAGCATTAATAAAACATTTATCCCCTGAAAAGGCATGGCTTATGGCATTAAGTGCCGGCGATGATTATGAATTATGTTTTACCGTACCACATCAAAAGGAAGTCGCCTTACAAAAAGCATTGCCTAATTATACTCGTATTGGTATAATAGAATCATCACCCGGTTTGCGTTGCTTGGATGCTCAAGGACAATTGTTTCGTTTTGAAAAAACCGGGTATCAACATTTTTAAAATTTGTCAGGTTTTGTACTATAAAAGGATTATCCAGATGAAAAACTTATTCCAATTAATCATGACGATTATACTATTATGCCAACTTGGTTTACCCCTGCAAGCTGATACGTTTATCAAAGGTGAATTTGATAACTACACTTTGGCATTAAGTTGGCAGCCGGCATTTTGTGAATCAAAGCCCAACAAACTGGAATGTCAATCTCAACATGAAGGGCAATTTTATGCTAATCACTTTATTTTGCATGGCTTATGGCCCAATGTTCAAGGTGATAAGCGTCATACTTATGGATATTGCCAAATGCCTAAGTCTCTCATTAAGCAATATAAGAGGAAACGGTGGTGTGATCTGCCCAAATTAAATTTGTCTAAGCTGGTGAGAAAACAGTTGAGCCAGTTTATGCCAGGTTACATTTCCTGCTTGCAACGCCATGAGTGGTACAAGCATGGAAGCTGTTCTGGATTATCCGAGAACGATTATTATGTGGTGTCCAATCAATTGGTTGAATTGTTCTCGAAAACACGCTTTAGCCAATATGTGGCAAAAAATGTGGGCAAATATGTTAACCGAAAAGCGTTATTGAAGCAATTTGATAAAGAATTTGGTCAAGGTAGTCGTCACTATTTGGCATTAAAGTGTCAAAAAGTGCGCGGAACCAGTTTATTGACAGAAATTAGAATCTTCCTCAAGAAAGAACTTTCTACAGTGAGTGATTTTAAGCATCTGTTTCCTGAAAAAAAGTTGAAAGTTCGAGGTACTTGCCCGCGCAGCTTTAAAATTGATGAGGTGGGTATTGCTCATTAAGTTTTCTTTCTAAAAAAATCGGTTAAGCATTCTCTACATTCATCTGCCAAAACACCGCTAACACATTCAACTTGGTGATTATGGCGCGTATCTCTTAAAATATCAAAACGACTTCCAGCAGCCCCCGCTTTTTTATCATAAGCCCCAAAAACAACGCGCTTAACCCGCGCATGAATAATTGCCCCGGCACACATGACACAGGGTTCAAGAGTCACATATAAAGTAGTATCAATCAGGCGATAATTCTTGAGGTGATATGCAGCCCTGCGTAATGCCATTATTTCTGCATGAGCAGTTGGATCATGATTTGCGATAGGCTGATTCCAAGCTTCTGCAATACATTGCTCCCCTTGTACTATAATCGCACCAACGGGAACTTCTCTCTGAGTAGCCGCCAATTTTGCCAAACGCAGGGCATGATGCATCCATTTAGTGTCATGGTTTGATAAGTTTAAGGGCATAATCTTAATTTTTTTGTCAGAATCAATGATGAATAAAATTGCGAACTTTGCTCCTTTTACTAATACAGATTCACCACTTCAACTTGATCGTTTTGCCTAATTTCAATAGAATCATCATGTATTTTGACAAGTTTCTCACCATTAGGTAAGGAGCTTTTTACGGCATATTGGGTAATCTTTTTATTTTCTAATAACAATATATAGCGTTGATTGCCCTTTTTAACGATACCCACAAATTTCCATTTATGCTTTTTTTGGCTTTTTCGACGTGAGAATTTGCGTAATGTAGATGTACTTGTTGTTTTATTAGCGATATTCTTTGTCATCCAAGGATTGAGTTTGCGGAGTTTATTATAAGTACTTGAAAAATTAGGTGTTTGTTGTTTATGGAGTGATTGCCATGTATCATCCAGGGCTATTGTGGTTTTTCCATTGGGTATCTCGATTTGCCAAACAGTCATTGCGCCTGTTAATCCAACGAGTAAAGTGAATAGCAAAATAGTTCGTATCATCTTTTTCAGTTCTCAGTTACCAGTTATCATATTTGTAAGGTTTATACATTTTTTAAGCTTTTTTTCCTCGAAAATAAGCACTCACAATCAGCGTAAATCGCGATAATCTATTTTTATTACGAATTTCCAAACGATCCGTCACAATAAATTGGGGATGTTTAGCTATAGCTAAGAGTAATTGATGTAAACTTTGCGGTGTAAAATTCGCGTCTAATCGAGCGGTAATTTTCCAAATATTAGGCTGTTTTGGTAATTCTAATGCGGATAGTATCCGTAAATTGTTTTTTTTCATGTTGGCACGATGAACTTCAGTGTCGAGCCATTTTTGAAAAGTAGCTTGTGCTAAACCCGATGTATTAGCTTGCCAAAATTTAACTTCAAGTTGAGTTCGCAAAGCTTGTGTTTGAGAAGCGCGTTCTAGCCATTGGTTTTGATGGGCTATGTTTTGCAACTGATTTAAACGCTTTAGAGTATTTTGGTGTTCTTGCTGTAGTGTTTCCTGGTAGTCATTAAGCAGGAGAACAATATAACTCAATGATAATACAATAATAAACCATAGCCCAACACGTAGGCGGGTATTTTTTCGGAGTTCTGTCACCAGTAAAGAAAATTTTTTAGACATGATTAATTAAATTGCATACTGATAGTCATTCGATTAATACTGCGCCCTGTACCAGGTTTAGCATTGACATCTTTGAATAAAGGGTTTTTTTGAAATGTTTTCACATAAAAAGTGGGATCGAGTTGATTAGTTTCGAGGATAAAACGCAACTCTCCCGTTTGGTAAAACCATTCTATCAAGATAGTATTTTTCTGTGGTAATTTTTCCGCGACTTGTGTTATCAATTCAAGTTGCGAGGGATAGATATCTAAAGCTAATAATTGTTCAGACTTCTTTTTTTCAGCCAAAGCTTTAGTTCTGGCACTTAAAATAGGGGAAATGTTTTCACGCAATTCTTCTATTTGAGTTTGTAATGGCTTAATAGCTTGTTGCCAATACCATAAATTAACGCTTTGCCAAGTTAATAAAACAGTAAAAATCGCCCCCCCCAATGTGAGCAAAATCCGCTCTTGATATAATTGAAATCGATTGAAATATTTTTTATTTCGCCCCCAAGGGCGTTTAAGTAAATCTTGCTCTAGCGGCAAAGTTGGAATACGATCATTGATCGGTAAACTATGACTCCGTTGAAAATGTACCCATTGGGTTTCACTCGGCATTTCTGCCCACCAATGACTGCCCACTAATAAGCCTTTTTGCCAAATTTTCCCTTCAACGCCTTCTAAACATTGAATCAATTGCACAGTATCGGTGTTTAAACGAGGAGATAATACCGTTTCAGGCAAACAATAAGCTTTTTTAATGCCCGTTTCTGTGATTAAACGTTGCTGTTCTTGTTGGTCCCAAATCCAGACTTGTGCTTGCCCACCCTGCCAAACAGAATAGGTAGCATAGTCAGAAAAAGGATTCCATTGTTTAATTTTTAATTGTAAGACATCATCTCGACGAGACGCTGGTATATCTTCCAATGAAAAAAGTTGATAATAACACAAGCTGCGGGCAATCACCCACTCGCACCGTCTTTTGCTAGCGCCAGGCGGGGTAATAATATCATTGCTTCTTTGTAGATAGCGTCGAGTTGAAAAGAGTTGTTTTTGCATGCTCAGGAAGTTTTTTGGTATAAATGGGTAATAGTTCAAATTCTAAACGATATTCAACTTGCCAAGGTTTTCTACCTTCGGCATTAGGCATCAATTGTATATACACTTGACGCATACGTTGCGCCCCGGCATACCAAAGTGTTAGGCGTAAAAAAGAGGAAGGAAAAATATTCTCTTCTTCAGGTTCGAGGTCTAAAGGCTCTCCTGTGATTTGATGAGCCATACTAGATGTATAAAAAGGCTGAATTTTTCGCATTTCAATAATGCTTTTTGCACTACTCGCGTTAATATTATAAGCCGCTTGCAATACCAATGAAGGTGCCGTATTAAGATTAGGACGCGCCGCTAACCAAAGATGAGTTAATTGCTTTAATTGATGATTTTCCCATAAAGTGCTTTGTTCCTTCCACCCAATAATTCGTTGAATTTCCATTTGATGATATAAATAACGATTAGTTGGCGGTGGCAAATTGCGTTTTTTATAATGATAGGATTCCGCACCGTTGATTCTATACGAATCGTCTAGATCACTATAATCCTTTAATTTAGCGATTAAGGGATCATGCAAATTAATATTTACGCCCAATAAACCTAATAAACGCCCCAAGGTATGTTTGCTTTCAAAATTAATATTAATGAGTCCGCCTTCATCTTGTATGGCAAAAAAAGCTTTGCCATGACCAAAATAAGGTCTATCATCTAACGCAATTTCATTACCAATGGGTAAAATAGTGACTTCATCATCATTGTTTATTTTAGTATTATTAAGGAATAGATTAGGTAAAGTCAATCCCGCAATCGTAAAACGTTGAGTCGTCAAAAAATAAACCATATTCGCCTCAGTACCGAGTATGTCAATTTCACCCTGTATATCCATCTGCCTGGTTTGGGCAATATCAACCGCACGTTGCGTCCACAAGGCAAAGAAGCTGGCAGCAATGGATAGCATAGCTAAGGTCCAAAGAGTCGCAACTAAAATAAAGCCTTTTTGATTACCAATTGTCGCGGGTTTCAATTCTAGTATAGTCATTATCAAATAATTTAACAATCCAGGTAAATGGCGTTTGCCGACGTTGTCCAAATAATAAGATAACCCGAGGAATTTGCGCTGTGTTCACTCCAAAAGGAGGCCATTTCGTATGCCATTTTCCATCCGCAGCCATATAGCGAAAATGACCTTGATTACCTAACCAATGAGCAATTTCCCAGGATTGATCGAGGCTATTTTTGTACTGTAATGTCATGACACCATTTGTCTGCTTCAATTGCCAAGCGAACGACGACGGCATCCCGGTGACATTATCTAGTGGTGCGATTGTTAATCCACTGAATTTGTTTCTTTCTCCTTTAAATATAAATTCACTACCTCGATAATCGGTCACAATAGCAGAAACCGTACTCCGAAACCAATATTCTTGAAGTGTGCCTTTTTGTGAGTCTTCTAATTGAATTAAAAATCCAGAGCGTAAATGTAACACATAAGAAACGCCCTCTAAAAGTAGTATACTGATCAGACTGACTAAGATCAAAACCACTAACATTTCTAATAGGGTAAAACCACTGCGAATTGTGACTTGTGAATGATTAGTTTTTTTGTGCCCAATTCTCATTGTTATATATTAACATTTAAATATCATCCCAAAATAGTTTTTCGTAGGTAGGCATACACACTTTTTTCAGATTGTCATTCACAATTAAAACCATTTCTGTGGCTGGTAAACTTGCTTAAATCCGATTTGGCGTAGCGTAAAAAGTGCCAGTAACGTTTTCTGATGAAAAACTTCTATTTCGGTGTCATACAAAGCCATTTGATAAAGTCCCTTACCCTTTTTTGGTAATTGAAGCGCGTTTGCTTTCCATTGAAATGTATAAATCCCGACGGTTTCTTTACCATGCGGCTTTTCAAATGGATTAACCGTGTCCATATATGCCAGGGCATTACGCATTGCTTCCTGACGTTGGTAGGTTTGTTGGATATGCTGCAATGTGATGAGATTAGTATTAATCCAACTCAATAAAGCCATACCGGTACTGGTAATTAATACTAAAGCAATAATAGCTTCAAGTAAGGTAAAACCGCGTTGATTCATTTTCAGTTATTAGTTATTAATTATCAGTTAAACCATTAATTATAACCATTAATTTCGGTTCACAAAAAGGAGGTTCCAATTCTACCCGAAAAGCTTTACCTTGATGATAAAGATAGACAATCCCCCCACTACAAACACCATTAGCAAAAAAGTGAATGGGAGTTTTGGTGCGTATTTCCCAATCTACCGGCAATTCTGTTGTAAATGTTTCAGGAATTTCATAAGGTTCAAATGTTTCAAGTGGATAAATTGTTAAATCAAAACCACGCCTCTGTTGAAAAGCTAAATAACCTAAGCTACCTAAACGTGCGATGACTTCATCACGTTCATAAGCCATTTTTAAACTGTCATACATTGTTGTCAAGCGGGGTAATGCCAATCCCGCCAATAAACTGAAAATAACCAATACAACAATCAGTTCAAGTAAAGTATAACCACATTGAAAATAGTTTTTTAGCATTTCACATTATCAAATTAACAATAAATAATTCGTAACGACTTATAGCTGTTCAAATAAAGTTATGTAGGGTGGGCAACATCCTTTCGTTGCCCACCTTACCTCTGATGGTGGGCAAAAAAACACTTGCCCACCCTACTACTATAGCGTTTCATCAGACTCTGTTTCATCATCCTGCGTTTCATCAGACTCTGTTTCATCAGACTCTGTTTCATCATCCTGCATTTCATCATCCTGTATTTCATCATACTGCATTTCATCATACTGCATTTCACCACTTGACTCCGGTGGCAAATCGCCAATATCAGCATTATACTCCGTTCCACCCAGTTGTCCATCTGCTCCCAACGAGTAAAGGGCAAAGGGATGCCCATCAGTGCCCTGGCTATTATATTGATAAGCATGATGCCAGGGATCTAATGGAATAGCATCATCCAAATAAGGACCCTTCCAAAAGGGCTTAATATTTTCATCACGGGGTGCTGTCCTTAAAAGTGTCAAACCTTCCTCATTAGTTGGATAACGACCAATATTTAAATATAACGTCACTATCGCGCCCTTAAGCATTTTGATTTGAGTTTTTGTGGTTTGGATTTTGGCTTCATCGACATGCTTAAATAAACGGGGACCCACCAGCCCTGCCAATAAACCGATAATCACTAAAACTACTAACATTTCTAATAAGGTAAAACCTTTGTTTAACGAATATGGCATAATTTTAGACTCAATTTGAATGAATTTATTTAATTATAGTACAGATGTTCAGAAAAATCAATTCACAATCAGGGCAATAACGAGCGGTTCGCCCCTAGGAATAATATCACGTAGTGTATAATAAAGTAGATAATTATAATTTACAAGCTATTTTTTATAGTCGTTACAATATTTTTAGGCATAAAATGAATAAAAATAAAAAGAAGTATATCTTAGGCGAAACGGATGAAGAATTTATTTGTGTCAGTGAAAAAGATAATCAACGCATTGCCGTTTCGATGATTGAACAAACTGAATTACAACTAGATATTTTAAGCCAACTCTTTGATCCGGATATATATGATAATTCTGAATGTTGTGAAGCGATTGAAGATTTAGCATTACGCAGTCGCCATTCACGTATTCGTATTTTACTCCATGATGTAAAAAGCGTATCACAACGGGGTCATCTAGTCCTTGAACTGGGCAAACGCCTTGCTAGTCCAATGATGCAATTTCGCCGCGTACAGGAATATGATAAAAGCATCCCGGATACTTTTATGATTGCAGATCGAATTGGCATAATGCACCGCCCTCATCCGGACACCTTAGCCGCCACGGTTAATTTTAAAGATCACCCAACGGCTAAAGAGTTGACTAAATTATTTGAAGACATTTGGAAAAATGCAGAACCGGACCCGTATGCTCGTTATATAATAATCTAAATTATGAGGCAGTAGTCTTAACCTGGCAGGTTTCAAAAACCTGTCAGGTTTGAGCAAAAAAACAGATTGATATTAAATAAAAATGAAAATTAGCGGCTTCACCTTCATTCGTAACGGCACCTTATTAGGTTATCCCTATATTGAAAGCTTGCATTCCCTACTCCCCTTATGTGATGAAGTTATCGTTGTAGTGGGAAATGGGCAAGATGATACATTAGCGCGTATTGCCACCATAACGGATCCAAAATTGCGTGTGATTGAAACCACTTGGAATGAATCAATGCAAGATCGGGGTTATGTCTATGCTCAACAAAAAATGATTGCCCAATTTAATTGCACTGGTGACTGGGCGTTTTATTTGGAAGGCGACGAAATTTTACATGAAAAAGACATTCCCGCTCTCAGGGCAACTTTGCAAACTTGCCTTGATAATCCTAAAATAGAAGCATTAGTTTTTGACTATTACCATTTTTACGGTTCACCTGATACCATAGCGATCAGCCCAGGTTGGTATCGCCGCGCCCCACGTGTGATTCGCAACAGTATTCGTAGTTACTCCCCCGATGGCTTATTTTTTGTCGTGATGGATAAAAATAAACGAGGGCGTTATCCTTATGCTGCTAATGCTGGGATACCCATTTATCATTATGGACATGTGCGTTCAGTTGCCAATATGCAAGCCAAAATTCAGCAAGTCAGCCAATATTGGGGATATACACCGCCGGCTTTTGAGGGCTATGGCAATATCGATCCTCAAGCATTAGGAAAATTTAAGGGCACACATCCGGCAATAATGCAAAATTGGTTAGCAGAACAAGCAGAACATCAATTAATACTCAATTCAAATTATAAACCCACGCGCCGTGAATGTCGTCATCGTTGGATGATGCGTTTAGAACATTTATTGGGATGGGAACTGAGTAAAAAACATTATCGAATTGTGAAAATGGATAAACACACAGTATAATTGACTAACTGATAACAAAAAATGACCACCTTATTTGATAATACACGACGCACCTTAGCTATATTAATAGGCATCGCGATCCCTATTTCTACCGCCCTCACCAATATTTTATGCCCCCTCATACTCTTACTTATTTTGGCAGAAGGGCAGTATAAACAAAAGTTTAAGCAACTTTATTTACATCCAATTGTCATATTAGCAATGTTACTTTTGCTTATCATGCTATTAGGTTTTTTTTATACGCCAGTATCCTTCTTAGAAGCAGGCGGAATACTAGATAAATATCGGGAGTTTTTATATATCCCCTTATTTATACTCGTTTTTCGAGATAATCAAAGCCAAAAATGGGGACTCTATGCCTTTATCACTGCAATGACAATAACCCTATTTTTATCTTATTTTATGGCAATAACCGGTTGGCAAATAGGCAAAGGCACGCCCGAATCCCCGTTTATTTTTAAAACTTATATCACCCAAAGTTTATTAATGGCATTAGCTGCCTATTTTTTAGCCGTGCAATATTGGAAAGGAAAATCTAGATGGCGTTGGTTCTTAGGCGTATGGATATTATTAGCATTCTATAATATTCTTTTTATGAGTGCAGGACGCACCGGCTACTTGGTTCTATTCTGCTTAATCTTCTTATTTTTTTACCAAACTTATCAGTTACGCGGTATCTTAGTAGGTAGTGTCGTATTAGCGGTTCTTAGCATTTTGGCTTATACCTATTCTGATATCCTGAGACAAAGAGTTGATAATCTTTTTGAAAGTGTCCAAAATTATCAACCAGGACAAACAAGCAACTCAGCCCAATTACGCCTAGAATTTTTAAAAAATAGCCTGATATTAGTCGCACAAAAACCAATAATTGGACACGGTACAGGCAGTTTTTCCTACAAATACAAAGAGTTAGCAGAACGCCAAGGCATGACCCCCACCGCTAATCCCCATAATGAATATTTAATGATAGCAGTACAATGGGGATTAATAGGAGTCGGGCTATTTATGACTTTGCTTTATATTATGTGGAAAACGATCCATCATTTAGAAACGCCAGCAGCACTGATGGCACAAGGACTAATCATCACCATAGCCGTTGGTTGTTTAGTCAATTCTTTATGGTTGGACAATACGGAAGGTCATATTTTTGCTTATCTTATCGGGGTATTTTATGGAAGACTGACTCACAGCGATGCGCCAATGCCATTAAGTTAAGAATTTTAGGTCGTCTTGTAGGGGCAGACCTGCGCGTCTGCCCTCCTTGTGAAACTCAAAGAACAACTTTAAAACCTAAACCTATTAATCGTGCAGCCAGTACCGACTTTTCCTTTGGCAATTTAATTTCTACATTACTCCACTCGCGCCGTATTGGATAATGTTTTCTGAAATTATCAAAAAATTGGCTAGGATGTTTGCTTATCCGACGAAGTGCAATATCATCACGACGCACGTCATAACAAGCCATCACTGCCGTCTGTATGGCAACATTATCATCAACATTTTTAGTAAAAGATAAACGAGTCAGAGGCGGTGTTGGCAAACAACTTTGTACCTGCCAAGCTGGCGTATACTGAAAATAATCACATACCGCAGCATAGAGCATTTCTGTTCCCCGTACCTTACCATCAAAACTGTAACCAGCAATATGCGGTGTGCCTAAAGCAGCACGTTGTAACAGAGATAAATTAATAAGGGGTTCATTTTGCCACACATCTAATATAACTGTCATTGCAGGGCGAACCTTTAGCACCTTTAATAAAGCGGTTTCATCTATAACCGCACCGCGTGAACTATTTACTAAGATCACATCGTCTCGTAATTGGGCAAGAAAATGAGTATCGACTAAATGATAAGTCGGATAATCCCCTGTTTTTACCAAAGGGGTATGTAGCGTAATAATATCCGCAGATTGCACCGTGTCTAAATCGCTGTATGGGAGTGGGGAATGGTTCCTAAACTCCCTTTGGGAATCCATTTCTCGCAACGGTGGATCATAAATAACACATTTTACCCCCAAAGCCCTTAATTTACTGAATACCCTCGAACCCACATTTCCACAACCAATAATCCCGACTGTTTTATCGCTTAATTGAAAACCTTGACGTTCTGCAGTAATCAATAAAGCACTGATAACATATTCAGCGGCGGATGTAGCATTACTACCAGGCGCACTCGCAAAACCAATGCCCTGTTGCTGTAAATATTCCAAGTCAATATGATCTAAACCGATAGTTGCAGTACCCACAAAGCGCACCGCGCTACCAGCCAGCAATTTTTTATCAACTTGGGAAACAGAACGCACTAACAATACTTCTGCTGTACCCAAATCGGTACGTTTAAGATGTCGCCCAACCACAGTCTGGATTTTACCTAAACTTGAAAAAGCTTCTTGGGCATAAGGAATATTTTCATCTGTGACTATTTGCATAAATAATTATTCTTAATTTTTCAATCAACACCCAGCTCAATATTAATCGGCGCAAATTTAACCGTC
Organism: Gammaproteobacteria bacterium; assembly: GCA_003645255.1. GTDB lineage: Bacteria > Pseudomonadota > Gammaproteobacteria > Beggiatoales > Beggiatoaceae > QNES01. The sequence goes on along the minus strand of QNES01000078.1, from coordinate 188 downwards.
GTTGCCTGCTTCTGATCTGCTTTGACAAATAATTCTATAGAACCAGTTACCGTATCCACCTCAATATTTGTCAAGTTGAATGCTTTCTTTCTGACAACTTGATAGCGTGATTTCTACCCCATTTTCTTCTTCAGAAGATTTCAAAAACTGTTCTTCTAATTGCATAACCTTATGTTTTAACACTTGAT
>QNES01000077.1 GCA_003645255.1 Gammaproteobacteria bacterium | reverse complement strand
TTTCAGTCTTTTAATTATCTCAAATCAGATTTATTTCACATTTTAGCAAATATTGGCTCTGATGAATATACTATTACGTATATTTAAATAATGTTAAAATACTTTTGTACTACTACTTAATATGAAAAAGAACATCGAATCACAAAATGCCATACAAAAAGGTGTTTTATTTACTTGGAAAGATGAAAAGGGATTTGGCTTTATACTGCCCGAAAATTGTGGTAAAAATATATTTATTCATATAAGCGCGTTTGGCAAAATAGATCGTCGCCCTAAAGTGGGTGATATTGTTTATTATCACTTAAAAATCACGTCAAATCAGAAAGGTAAATATAGTGCTTACAATGCGACTATTGAAGGCGTGAAAAAAGAACCAAAACGCTTGTCAAGAAAACCAGCACAAAAGAGAATGTCATTTTGGAAAATTATCGCTGGATTTATGGTATTTTTTATGATTTTCGTTTACGGAATTTCTAAGATAAAAATGTCATCGCCATCACCCCAGATAGAAGTTCCTCAAATGGAAGTCCCTATAATTGAAACCTCTCCGCTTTCATCTCAATTTCAAAAATATCATTGTGCTGGTAAAGTTCATTGTTCAGAAATGAATTCTTGTGAAGAAGCAAAATATTATTTGCGTAATTGTCCAAACGTAAAAATAGATGGAGATAGAGATGGTATGCCATGTGAACAACAACATTGTAGGTATTGAGTAAGGTAACTCCAAATTTGAGTAAAAAATATGCTTATTCGATTTACCGTAGAAAATTTTTTGTCCTTTAAAGAACGGGTTGAATTTTCAATGATAGCCGGGAAAGGACGCAAATTAAGTCATCACCTCATTAAGCGTCAAAAACCGAAAGACATCAGTGTGTTAAAAACCGGGGTTCTCTATGGTGCCAATGCGGCTGGTAAGTCCAATGTCATCAAAGCGATGGATTTTGCGAAACAATTGATAACTAAAGGTACTTCACCGGATAAAGTCATTCCCATCAAGCCATTTAAACTAGATGAAGCCTACCTGAAAAAACCGTCACGGTTTGAATTTGAATTTAAACAAAATGGCAAAACTTATGCTTATGGTTTTAGCTTAAATACGCAGTGGATATTGGAAGAGTGGCTTTATGAAATCAATTCAATCGATGAAAAACCTATCTTTGAACGACAAACAGTCTCTGATGAGCAAGTGATTGTCACGCCCGGTGCCAGCCTTTCATTTTCCAATGAAGAACAAGCCGGCGTTTTTAAATATACTGGTAGCATGGGAACTCGTCCCAATCAATTATTTTTAACAGAAATTGCTAACCTCAATACCAAAAAATTAAAAATAGCTGCCTTAATCAATAGCTATCAATGGTTTGATAAAGTACTCACCCTCATTTTTCCTGACACTCGATATGCCGGTTTAACCTTTGATGCCCCCGTTGCGGATTTTATTCAGGCTGATTTTGTGAATTTCTTAACGGCTTTTGATACCGGTATCTCTGGTATTCAAGCGATAGAAGTAGACTTTGAGAATCAATTGAAAGAATTACCTGAAACCGTAAAAAATTCTCTGGCGCTTGAATTAGAAAAAGGAGAATATCTTTTAATCTGGGCGACTAATAATATACCCTATATCATTTTTAGAAAGGGCCATCAAATCAAAGCCCTCAAATTGATGACAAAACACTCAACTAAAGAGAAACAGGAAACCTTGTTTGAAATCGGTGAGGAATCTGAAGGCACGCAACGTATGATTGATTTGATACCGGCTTTAATCACTTTATTTAATAACGAAAAAGTTTTTGTGATCGATGAATTAGAACGGAGTTTACATCCCACTTTAACGAAAACATTATTGGCATTATTTTTAACGCATTCCCAAAATATGAAAAGTCAATTGATTGTCAGCACATAAGAAGCGGAATTGCTTGATTTAGAACTGTTGCGACAAGATGAAATTTGGTTTGTTGAAAAAAGTAAAGCGGGTGAAACCTCAGTGTATTCCTTAGAAGAGTTCAAAACAAACTATGGTAAGAATTGGAGACAAGGTTATTTATTGGGACGTTTTGGTGCGGTGCCGATGATTAAAAGCCGTTTATTGAAATCACCAAAAGTTGAAGAATAACAAATGGGTAGAGAACGAAAAAAGCTTGAAAGAGTCTCTCACGTTAGAGATGCGAGACTTTTTGTGATTGCAACTGAGGGGGAAGAAACTGAATTTCATATAAAAGTTTTTGCGCGCAAAAACTTTTATATGAAAAACAGTATTTTGAAGATTTAACTTCCAAAGAGTGGTATTGTAATCCGCGGGTACTTATAGAAGTACTTGAACGTTCAACTTCAGCGAGCAATCCCAAACGTATTTTAAAGCTATTAGATGAACGTAAAAAGAAGCGTGGACTTAAGTTTGATGATGAATTATGGTTAGTGATTGACAGAGATAAACAAAGCTGGACAGTTGAAGAAATTGCTGAAGTAGCTCAAGTATGCTATCAAAAAGGGTATTATTTAGCTGTAAGTAATCCCTGCTTTGAGCTTTGGTTATTGCTTCACCTTAATTCATTAGAAGAATATTCCGACACCACTTTACAAGAATTTCTTGATAACAAAAAAGTCACTTCAAATAGAACCCGTTTAGAAATGGAGCTGGTTTTACAATTAGGTAGTTATAACAAATCCAATTTAGAGACTTCTTCATTTTTACCCTTTATAAAAGAAGCGATTGAAAGAGCCAAGCAACTTGACATGAACCCTGATTTGAGTTGTTTAAATATTTCCAAACGGATTTGTGAAAAAGTCCAGCCCTGCAAATATAATCATGTCAATACCCACCAAAATTAAAATCTCATAAAACGCTTTAAAAATCAAAGAGATACCTACAAACAAAGCGACTACAACGAAACCCAAACGCGTATTGAATTCATCAATCCTTTATTTATCGCCTTTTGGGCAATTAAGCCAATTTGGGTATTAGCATTTTGCGTGTTGTCTTTCCAGTTGAAAGTGACACCGCGTAGCCCTTGTAGTTTGGTGAGGCGTTTTCGAGGGGGTGGATGTTTTGTTTTTGGCGTATATCGGAAGTTTCGACTATGCTTTTTGCTTTAAAATCACCGCTAACATTAAAAGCGGATTGACAAAGTTTAAATTAATCAGTTATCAGTTATCAGTTAATCTTGCCTACCATACACCTGTTTATTTTCAGGGTATGGGCAAAGATTTTTAAATCAAGCCCTTATTTTTTAAAGTTTTCAGGCTTCGAAAAATACTTTTTTTGCTAAAAATAGTATTTCTAATGGTGCTTTTTTAACCCGTTCAAGAAATTCGATTGCACACGCCAAAGAATTTATTCTAAGGCGAATAGAGCTACTTAAAAGATATGTGTGCATAGAGTAAGCTGAAGTAGGTGCGCAAAATGTTCTTTGAGAATTTGTTTTAATTTATTGGTAGAATGCCTTTTTTGATAAAATTTTCAACGCTGGGTGGAGTTTTAGGTATTTTCATGCTATAGTTTTTCGGATAAATATCTTTACCTATAAACGGGGAACGAAGTTTCACTGATAATCACCTGCGGGGTTGAAAAAAACGTTGGTTCATCGCGAATTTAGTCAGATTCAGCAAATACAATTATGAAACCCAATTTTTACATGTATTATATTGATATAGTGGGTACCTGTAATCTTCGTTGCCCATCTTGTCCTGTTGGAAATTACCTACCCCATGATTTTATGGGTTTGCAACGTCCAAAGGGCTTTATGAAATTGGCTTTGTTTGAACAAATATTAGATAAAATCAAACGCGAAAATAGCGATTATAAGTATATTGTTATTGCTATATACAATTGGGGAGAGCCTTTGCTCCACCCGGCATTTCCTAAATTCATCGAAGCGATTCGGGCAAGAGAATTTTATTCCGATGTTTCTACTAATTTGAATATTAAGGATATCAAGCCAATGGTAGCAGCTTCGCCGAATAAGTTAATTATTTCATTATCCGGTTATGATATGGAGGTTTATTCGCAAACCCATAAGGGGGGTAATCCACATTTAGTCGTGTCTAATTTATATAGATTACGTTATTATATGGATCGATTAAAAAAGGATTTTCCAGTTGAGTTGTCTTATCATCTTTATAGGCACAATATGGGAAAGGATGTTGAATACATTAAGTTTATAGCAAATGACTTGGGATTTCGATTTTGTTCAGATTATTCCTATCTTATGCCCTTAGAAAAAATCTGGAATATTTAAAGGGTACTTTATCGGCGCAAGATCAGGCTCTTGTTTCACTTATGCTCATTCAGCCGGAAGAACAGTTACAATTGGCACAACCTTATAAGCAAGAAGATTGTTTACTTTGGGAACGCCCCATTATAAATTTTGATGGTTCGGCAGGTTTGTGTTGTGCGGTTTATGATTATCAATATAATATAGCTGATAATTTTCTGGATGTGAGTCATACCGAATTAGATGCACGTAAAAAGACACATCAAATGTGCAAAATATGTATGAATAAGGGATTACATCAAGTAGCTGTTGGTGCGGCTCGCTCAGAATTGGATATAATAATCCAGAATTCGAAAGTTGAAAAAATTGGGTAGTTCGTTCCAAATAGCTACCCATTTAAGGCGCCATTCTTTTGATTATTAAATGGAGATTAAAGTCTAATTCACTAGAAATACTATTTTTTTATCTTTAATTAGCATTATCTATTTTGAATTAGGATTGTCAATTATAATTATCAATTAGATTATCAATTTAAAAGGGCATTCCAGAAATACCCTTTTTTCAAAAAAGGGTATTTTTTAAATGATATTTTTATCTTGTTTGAGTCAGGAAGAATCCCAATCATTATTGATCATAATTGAAATAAATAATAATTATTGATAATTAATTATTAAAAATGATTTATAATAATCTGTTTTGTTTGCAATATTTAAGTTATAGGATATAAAAAATTTATGGTTTCCATTCGCTTAAGTCGTGGTGGCGCGAAAAAGTGCCCTTTTTATCATATTGTTGTTACCGATTCACGTAATCGTCGTGATGGGCGGTATATTGAACGCTTAGGTTTTTTTAACCCAGTTGCAGTCGGGAAAGAAGAATCTTTGCGCCTGGATCTCACTCGCGCTAATTATTGGCTAGGTGTTGGCGCACAACCAAGTGAAAGAGTGGCTCAGTTAATCAAACAATCGACTAAAACCGTAGCAACACCTACCGCCCCGGCTGAAAGTGGTTCAGCTAAAACTATCAAAATGACTTTACCAAACACTGGAAGTGATTCAGCTAAAACTGCTGAAACGACACCACCGGAAGCTGAAAATGCTACAGTTAAAGCTGTCGAAACGACACCCGCTGCACCTATAGAAAAAACCGATGAAGCAAGCTCCACTGAGGCAGTATCTGATACTGCACCTAATTCATAAAAAAACCGTTTTTTCAAAAAACGGGGTTTTTATTTAAAATACCCGATTAATCTTGCACAAGTACTTTAGTTAAATAATGTCCAATTGTGAACCATCAATACCCATAATCATCGGACAAATCAATGGTTTATATGGAATACGTGGTTGGGTTAAGATTTTTTCTTATACGAATCCCATTACCAATATTCTTAACTATTCCCCCTGGTTAGTATATCGACAGGGACAGTGGCAAACGATGAGCTTGTATGAGGGACAAGCACATGGTAAGGGCATTATTGCTCACTTAGGGACGATCCATGATCGTGATGAAGCTGCCGGTTTAATTGGGACAGAGATTGCCATTGAACGTGAGCAATTGCTCCCTGCGTCGGCTGGTGAATATTATTGGACCGACTTGAAAGGATTAACGGTAGTAAACTGTGAAGGTGTCACGTTAGGTCAGGTGGACCATTTAGTAGAAACGGGGGCTAATGATGTGTTAGTCCTTAAAGGTGAACAGGAACGTTTAATTCCCTTTGTGCTTGAACATGTTATTCTTGAAGTTGATTTAGCCCAGCGCGTGATACGAGTGGATTGGGAGGTAGATTTTTAATGCACATTGGTGTGATTAGTCTATTTCCTGAAATGTTTGACGCGCTGCGATGCGGTGGTGTCACAGCGCGAGCTTTAGAAAAAGATATATTAAAGTTATCGGTTTGGAATCCAAGAAATTTTACCACTGATAAACACAGGCGCGTCGATGATCGACCTTATGGGGGTGGTCCCGGTATGGTTATGCAGGTGCAACCGTTAAGGGCGACGATTAAAGCAGCTAAGGTGGCAATGGGTATTGACACCAGGGTAATTTATCTATCACCGCAGGGTCGTCGTTTAGATCAAGATGGAATACAGCTATTATTGAATTACCAACGTATACTAATGGTCACCGGTCGCTATGAGGGCGTTGATGAACGCTTGATAGAACAAGATATTGATGAAGAATGGTCGATAGGCGATTATGTACTCAGTGGTGGTGAGTTAGCCGCGATGGTGATCATTGACGTTTTAACCCGCTTTTTACCTGGGGTATTAGGGCACCAAGAATCGGCAGTACAGGATTCATTTTATAATGGATTACTGGATTACCCACATTACACACGCCCTGAAGAAATTGATGGACAAAGGGTGCCTACCGTGCTACTGTCCGGTAATCATGCTGAAATTGCTCGATGGCGACATAAACAAGCATTAGGGCGGACTTTCTGTCGCTATCCTGCATTATTGGAAAAATGGCATTTAACCCCCGAAGCACTAATTCTTTTGAATGAATTTATTGAAGAACAACAAACATAAGGAGGCATTTAATGACGAATATCATCGCCGAATTGGAACAAGAACAGATGACAAAAATGCAAATACCGCCCTTTAGAGCCGGTGATACAATTGTGGTCCAAATCAAGATCAAGGAAGGAGAGCGTTCGCGCTTACAAGCTTTTGAAGGTTTAGTCATTGCTAAACGTAATCGAGGCTTGAATTCGGCCTTTACTGTCCGCAAAATATCCCATGGTGAAGGGGTAGAACGGGTATTTCAAACTCATAGTCCGTTGATTGATGGCATCAAAGTCAAACGATATGGTGATGTGCGGCAGGCGAAGCTCTATTATATGCGTGATCGACGTGGTAAAGCGGCGCGTATTAAGGAAAAAATTATTGCCAAGAAACCCAAACAATAAGGAGTTTTTATGCCGACCTTCGATATCGTTTCAGAAGTCAATTTGCATGAATTATCTAATGCCATCGACCAAAGCAATCGAGAACTATCTACCCGGTTTGATTTTAAAAATTCTGATGCGCATGTAGAATATAAGGATACCAGTTTAAGCTTACAGGCTGAAAATGAATTTCAACTGAAGCAAATGACCGACATTTTGCATAAGAAACTCGCAAAACGAGGCATTGATATTACCGTCTTAGAAGCCGGGCAAGCTGAAATACAAAATCGTCGAGCGCGTTTGCCAATGACTATTAAGCAAGGTATAGATAAAGATACGGCTAAAAAAATTGTCAAGGTAATCAAAGAGCGTAAATTTAAAGTGCAAGCGACGATTCAAGGTGAACAGGTGCGCGTATCTGGAAAAAAACGCGATGATTTACAGCAAATAATGGCTTTATTGCGTGAGCAAGACTTGGGTTTGCCATTACAATTCATTAACTTTCGAGATTAACTCATTGATTAAAGGAGCTATTATGCGTATTTATCTGACATTGGTTTTATTATTAGCGACAAGCTTATCAGCCAACACTTGGGCACTTGAAGAAGCCACTTTAAAAACATATGCAGTCTCTACTGTGATTGTTGAAAACTTAAAAGGCATCTTCAAAGACATTGATGTCGATGACATCTCTGCCAGTCCAATATCCGGCTTATATGAAGTCGCGCTGGGCGAAGAAATGTTTTATGTCACCGCAGATGGTACCTATATGGTGATGGGTAATATTTACAACCTCAAGACGCGCGTCAATCTGACTGACGCGAGACGTAGTCAACTCCGTCAAGCTTTCAATCCCAAGCGTAAAAAAGCCATTGATGCTGTCAATGAAAAGGATACGATTGTTTTCGCGCCTGAAACAGAAACCAAATACACGGTCAACGTGTTCACGGATGTGGATTGTGGCTATTGTGCCAAATTCCATAACGAAGTACCCAAGCTCAATAAGGCCGGTGTCAAAGTACGTTATTTAGCATTTCCGCGTGCGGGCATTGGTTCGGGTACTTATAAGAAGATGGAATCGGTATGGTGTGCAGAAGATCAACAAAAAGCTATGACCGATGCCAAGGCGAGGCGCTCGGTTAAACCAGCAAAATGCAATAATCCGATAGCCAGTCAATATGAATTAGGGCAAAAGATAGGTATTAATGGTACACCTGCACTCGTTTTATCAAATGGCGAACTGGTACCTGGTTATCTTCCCACGAAAAGACTAATTGCTCTTTTAGAACAAATCAAAACAAAATAAAGTATTTGTCGTAAAGCTGTCAGGTATTCAAGACCTGACAGGTGTGCAATTATTTTCTTGAACGTAGGGGCAATCCCTTGTGGTTGCCCTGAGTAGAGGCTAACAGGGGTAATAACTTGATAAAAGCCATTGTCGCGACTTTTATTGCGGGTATTTTTGTGGGTCTCACACTACTTTGGCTCGAATACACTTATTTTATTCCTGTTTATAATCCGAAGGTCCCTCCTCCATTACCAGTTTCAATTCGTCCATGTGCGGCAGGTCAAGTATTTCGTGACTACTTACAAGATGGTAGTTTAGGGCCAGAAATGGTCATCATACCTGCCGGTCGATTTCAGATGGGCGATATTCAAGGCCAAGGTGATTCTGATGAACGACCGGTACACTGGGTTTCTATAGAGCGTTTTGCTATGGGACGCTATGAAGTCACTTTTGCAGAATATGACCGTTTTGCAATGATGACAGGAGCCAAAAAAACCTATGATCAAGGTTGGGGAAGAAATAATCGTCCAGTGATTAATGTTTCATTAGCAGATGCTTATACATACACTGAATGGTTAACTAGGCAAACCGGTCATCAATATCGCTTACCCATGGAAGCAGAATGGGAATATGCAGCACGAGCAAAAACTACCACTCAATATTGGTGGGGTGAAGATATGGGTTTTTATCATGCTAACTGTGATGGTTGTGGTAGTCGATGGGATAATAAAAAAACGGCCATGGTAGGTTCTTTTGCGGCTAATTCTTTTAGTCTATATGATATGCTAGGAAATGTTTATGAGTGGACTTGTTCAAAATACGAAAAAAGATATACCGGCAAAGAACAATCTTGTTTAAGTAAACATAATACCGATAATCTTTGGGTACTTCGTGGTGGTTCTTGGTACAGTCTTCCAGGCTATATACGAGTATCTGCCCGTTTCAGAAAAAATTTAACCCACCACGATTCTACAGTCGGTTTTCGACTTGTCAGTATCTTGACAATGTCACAGTTCAACAATTAAAAATTTTTAGTTTCCTTACCACAAGTTCCATCTGTGACTATTTACATTCAACACTATCGTGCTTGAAACAAACCAGTTCAGAAGATGTTCCAACCCCTCAGTGGGTTACATAAGAATAGCCACAGGTGGAACCTTTGGTAAAATCAAAATCAAAATATGAAAAAACTAAGTATTGTCGCCTGTGTATTAATAAGCAATCTATCCGTGCCGGTTATAGCTGAGACAGAAGTACTTGATTATATTGTTGCCGTGGTAAATGATGATGTGATTGTTAATAGCACCTTACAACAAGAACTTCGCCTTATTTTGGAACAATGGCGTAAAAAAACTGATCGCCTTCCACCACAAAAAGATTTTGAAAAACAGGTTTTAGAGCGTCTGATTATGACCGCTTTACAATTACAACTGGCAAAACGCACTGGCATTCAAGTTGAAGATAGCTCTTTAAACGAAAGATTACGTGAAATGGCTTTGAAAAAACATCAAGATTTACAAAGTTTTCGCCAATCCATAGAAAAAGAGGGTTATAGCTATGAGAATATGCGTGAAAGAATCCGTGAACAACTGATTCTGGATCGTTTACATTTGCGGCAAGTCGTTAGTCGTATTAGTGTCACTGAACGTGAAATTGATAATTTTTTGGCTAATCAAATTCAACAAGGCACGATCAATCATGAATACCATCTTTGGCACATTTTAATTGCCACGCAGGATGCACCTTCACCGGAAGACATTGAGGCATCAAAACAAAAGGCGAATTTAGTTATCAAAAAAATCAAACAAGGTGCTGATTGGCATGAAATGGCGTTACAATTCTCAGGCAGTAGTCAAGCCGCTGAAGGTGGCGATTTAGGGTGGCGAAAATCCGGTGAAATGCCTACCTTGTTTAATGGCGTTGTCAATAACATGGCGGTTGGTGAAATAAAAGGTCCTATTCGCAATTCCAGCGGCTTTCATATCATCAAACTGGTAGATAAACGGGGTAACGAACAGAGTATTATTACCCAAACGAAAGTTCGGCATATCTTAATTAAAACTAATGAATTAGTATCTGATTTAGAAGCCAAAGCCCGCTTAGAAGAACTTAAATTTCGTATTGAACAGGGTGATGATTTTGTGCCATTGGCGCGTGCTAACTCTGAAGATACCACTTCAGCGGCTAATGGTGGCTTACTTGGCTGGGTGAATCCAGGTGATGTGGTACCTGAATTTGAAAAGGTGATGAGCAATTTATCAGAAAATCAAGTCAGTAAACCATTTAAATCACGTTATGGTTGGCATCTCGTGCAAGTTTTAGAATATCGTAAGCATGATAATACGGCTCAAGCTTTACGCACCCAAGCCAAGCAACAAATCCGTCAACGTAAAATTGAGGAAGAACTAGAATCTTGGCTACGACAATTACGCGATGAAGCTTATGTTAAATATCAGCATAACAATAATACTTTTTAACTACTCAGTCTTAGCGTGTTAGAAATACCCTTTTTTCAAAAAAAGGATATTTCTTGAACGAAAGTTTCAAAAAACTGGGTTTCCGTTATAAAATGGATAATAAAATAACCACTTATCACAACAGATAAACTAACATGAGTACTGAATCCGAAGAAAAAAAACCTGATATCCTTAAAGATGAGGATACAACTGAAGAACAAAAACCTGATAGCTTGACGGATACAAGCGAACAATTCACATTTGACATAGATGAAACAAATAAAAATGTGATAGAAGAAGCCGTGCAGCTTATTTCAGTCAAAGATACGCTACCAGCGGTTTTACAGATTTTACCCCTTGCTAATCGTCCTTTTTTTCCGCATCAGGTTATTCCACTGATTGTGGACAATGAACCCTGGGCAAAAACGATCAAAGCGGTTGCCGATTCATCCCATAAAATATTGGGATTAGTCATGGTGAAAACAGATAAGGTGTCAGATGCCAAAACGGAAGATTTTTTCACAATGGGTACTGCCTGTAAATTACATCGTATCGTGCAGGTTGATGATAAATTACAAATTGTAGTAGAAGGGCTGCAACGGTTTCGCATTGAGGATTGGGCTTCTGAAGAACCTCCCCTTGTTGTTAAACCTTCTTATTATCCCGAAACGCGCTATGAAAATGTCGAGGAACTCAAACCCTACGTCTTAGCGATTATCAATACGATTAAAGAGTTATTGCCACTTAATCCACTTTATAACGAAGAACTCAGAATATTTCTTCAACGTTTTAGCCCTGAAGAACCTTCTCCATTGGCGGATTTTGCCGCTAGTTTAACGACATCCAGTAAAACCGAATTACAAGAAATTCTGGAAAATGTCCATATCCTCAAACGCTTGGAAAAAGTCATGTTGCTGCTCAGTAAGGAGTTGCAACGTGCCAAAGCGCAAGTTGACATCCGCAAACAAGTCGAAGAAAAAATGCAGGATCATCAACGAGATTTTTTCTTGCACGAACAACTTAAAGCCATAAAAAAGGAACTCGGCTTAGAAAAAGATGATAGCACTGCTGAGTCGGAAAAATTCAATGAACGTCTTAGCAAACTAACCGTTCCAAAAGCGGTGCAAAAACGCATTGATGAAGAAATGGAAAAAATGTCGTTTTTGGAAAAAGGCTCACCGGAATATGGGATTACCCGTAATTATTTAGACTGGTTAACCTTGATGCCTTGGGGTAAGTATTCTGAAGACAAGTTGGATCTCAAAGACGCACGAAAAGTGTTAGATCGTGACCATGAAGGCTTAGAAGATGTGAAAGATCGCATCATGGAATTTTTGGCTGTCGCAAAGTTGAAAGGGCGTATTAGCGGTACGATTTTATTGTTAGTCGGACCGCCTGGTGTGGGTAAAACTTCCGTGGGTCGTTCCGTTGCAAGCGCAGTGGAACGTGAATTTTTTCGATTATCTGTCGGTGGTATCCATGATGAAGCGGAGATGAAGGGACATCGTCGAACTTATGTTGGGGCTATGCCTGGTAAATTTATCCAAGCCATGAAAGAAGTCGAATATGCCAACCCGGTTATCATGTTAGATGAAATTGACAAAATCGGTTCATCATATCGTGGCGATCCGGCTTCAGCCTTATTAGAAATACTTGATCCTGAACAAAATAGTGATTTTCTGGATCATTATTTAGATGTGCGTTTTGATTTATCTAAAGTGCTGTTTATTTGCACCGCTAATCACCCCGATACGATACCGGCACCATTGTTAGATCGTATGGAAATGATCAAACTATCGGGATATATTACCAGTGAAAAGATGAAAATCGCTAAAAAACATTTGGTCAAGCGTCAATTTGAAAAATCTGGGCTAAAGACGGAACAACTGGAACTGGACGATGAGACTTTGTCTCATGTTATTGAGGATTATGCCAGGGAAGCCGGGGTGCGTAACTTAGAAAAACACTTGGGCACCATTACGCGCAAAGCTGCCCTTAAACTGCTAGAAGGGGCAGAGTTACCTATCAAAGTGCTCCAGAAAGATTTGTCAGACTATTTAGGTAAACCGGTATTTGACACCGAAAAAGCCATAAAGGGGGTTGGTGTGGTCACTGGTTTAGCCTGGACCGCAATTGGCGGTGCGACTTTAAGCATAGAAGCATCTTGTATTCACACCTACACTCGCGGCTTCAAACTCACCGGGCAATTGGGTGATGTGATGAAAGAATCAGCAGAAATTGCCTATGGTTACATCATATCGCAATGTGAAGATTTTAAGGCGAAAAAAAGTTTTTTTGAGAAAGCCTTCATTCATCTACACGTTCCCGCCGGTGCCACGCCGAAAGATGGTCCCAGTGCAGGCATTACCATAGCAAGTGCCTTATTGTCTTTGGCAAAAGGACAAAAAATTGAGAAAAAAATTGCCATGACGGGTGAATTGACATTAACCGGGCAAATTTTACCCGTGGGTGGTATTCGTGAAAAAGTGATTGCTGCCCGGCGAGTTAAGATTTATGACATGATTTTGCCTGAAGCCAATAGACGAGATTTTGATGATTTACCGAATTATGTTTCTGAGGGGATAAAAGTTCAGTTTGTGAAGGAATATAAAGAAATTGCAAACACTTTGTGGTAGTCTATCAAAAACCTGTCAGGTATTCATTTTCTTCCATGTTTATATACAGGGCATAAATTTAATTTTTTAAATGAGTTTTTATGTAGGGTGGGCTAGGTTTTTTTTGCCCACCCTACATAACTTTCCATTATTTTCACCCATTTTATTGCAGTAAAGTATATTCCATTTCTTCAAGAAATAGTATTTTTCACTCCTCCAAAACAGATTAATTTGAATTCAACAAAGAATAAAAAATAAATGGCACGTCTAACTATAGAAGATTGTTTAGAAAAAGTTGATAACCGTTTTAATTTGGTATTATTAGCGAGTAAACGCGCTCACCAACTGGCAATGGGTGCAGCCCCGTTAGTAGCGGCTGAGAATGATAAACCAACCGTCATCGCATTGCGAGAAATTGCCGAAGGAAAAATTACGTCTGCTAATTTGGATAAATTGGCTGCTTACTGAATAATTGTTAATAATTGATAACTGGTAACTGATATGTTAGGTCATCCTCCTCGAATATTAGTGAGTAATCTGTGTGAATTGCTTGATACCTATTTTGGGGCAAAGCAAGTCAAGGAGGTTTATCGTGCCTATTTATTCAGTGCTGAAGCTCACGAGGGTCAAATACGAAAATCAGGCGAGCCTTACATTTTTCATCCCTTAGCAGCGGCTTACATCTTAGCTCAAATGCGGATGGATAGTCAAACACTGTGTGCGGCTCTTTTACACGATGTTATTGAAGATACTAATATCACTAAGGAAAAACTTGCCAACGAGTTTGGTAAATCGGTTGCCGAATTAGTTGACGGGGTTAGCAAATTATCTTCAATACCGTTTGAAACTCGTGAACAAGCACAAGCTGCCAGTTTTCAAAAAATGTTATTGGCGATGAACCGCGATATTCGCGTGATCATTGTTAAACTGGCTGATCGCCTCCATAATATGCGAACAATAGGGGCGATGAAGCCGGCATCTCGGCGACGCATTGCCCGTGAAACTTTAGAAATCTATGCACCTATTGCTAGTCGCCTCGGAATGAATGCCGTGCGTATCGAACTACAAGAGTTGAGTTTTGCCACACTCTATCCTTTACGCTACCGGGTGTTGGCACAACAGACGCAAAAAGTGTATCTGAAACGGATTGATAAATACCATAACATTCAAAACACTATTAAGCAACGCTTAGAACAATGTCAAATTAGGGCGCAAGTTGTCAAACGAGAAAAACATTATTATGCTGTTTACGAAAAAATGCACGAAAAAAAAGGGGCAGCATCTGTAGATAAGAGAAAAACTTTTTCTCAGGTGACTAATTCGTGTGCATTACGGATTATCGTTGATAGCATTGATGACTGCTACCGGGTACTTGGGGTAGTCCATACGCTCTATAAACCGATCTGTGAACGCTTTAAAGATTATATTGCTATTCCCAAAATCAACGGTTATCAATCCCTACATACGACATTATATAGTATTCACGGGCTATTGATTCATATTCAAATCCGCACGACGGCAATGCAGCAAATAGCAGAAAGGGGTATTACTGCACAAAGTATCCCTAAATTTGATCAAGAAATAGATTGCCCCCATGAAGCGACTAACTATATTACCAAACAACGCACCCAAGAATGGTTACACAATTTACTGGAAATCCAACAAAGTGCTAACGATTCATTAGAATTTTTAGAACAGGTAAAAATTGATTTATTTCCAGACGAAGTTTATGTTTTTACACCTCAAGGAAAAATATTACAGTTACCCAAAGGTGCAACCGCCATTGATTTCGCTTATGCCATACATAGCGATGTCGGTAATAAGTGCATTGCGACAAAGATTGACAGTCAATATGCGCCTCTTTCCACGCCATTAGTGAGTGGACAAACTGTTGAAGTATTGACCGCGAAATGGGCACGACCTAATCCCAGTTGGTTAAATTTTGCGGTCAGTGCCCGCGCCCGTAACTACATTCGGCATTTTTTGAAAAATCTCCAATACGAAGAAGCAGTGCTTTTAGGTAAACGTATGCTGGATAAAGAATTAGCCAATTATTCCTTATCCATAGATAAGCTCCAAAAAGAGCAACAGACACATTTGATAAAAACATTTAAAATCAATGACTTAGATGAACTTTTAGCCGAAATTGGCCTGGGTAATCGTATGGCATTGATTGTCGCCAATCAATTGAATCCAATACCAGACTCGTTAATCAAATTGCACCCACCAACGGAAGCACATAAATCCAAACCTTTGGTTATTAAAGGCACAGAGGGTATTTTGGTGAACTTTGCGCGTTGTTGTCGCCCTATTCCTGGAGATGAAATTATCGGCTTTGTCAGTGTGGGTAGAGGTATTATTATTCATACAGCCGCCTGTCGGCATGTAACTGAATACCGTCAATCGCCCGAAAAATTGCTGGCAGTAGAATGGGAATCTAGCATTGAAGGAGAATTTTTAGTGGATATTCGCCTTGATGTGCATGATCAACTGGGTGTTTTAGCCATTGTTGCGGCGGCAATTGCTAATATGGAAAGTAATATTATACAAGTTTCCAATGAAAGTAGTGAAGATATTTCTAGTCTCCTCAAATTTTGTATTTCAGTCCGAAATCGTGTTCACTTAGCCTCTGTCATGCGACATCTGCGTCGATTGGAAACGGTGAATCGTATCCAACGTTGTTAATTAATGGTTAATGGTTGCCAATCAAAAATTTTTTAAAAGGGATGGCGTGCGTAAAAACACAGCTTGGATTCATAAACATTACAAAGAATACAGGGGCAAATGGATAGTCTTGAATGAAGGTATTTTACTCGGTAATCATTATGCGATTTAGGTAAACGTATAAAATTAATTTTACTCTGACCCCAATTATTTGCAGTATTAAACCAAATACGGAAAATCAAATTTGTTTATATTACAAATACTTACAAAGCTTTATTAAGGAACAAGTCTATTTTAACGATAGGAGTTAATTAAGTGAATAAATCTTTTGCAACCAAGAAATTGTCTATTATTTCGTTGTTAACAGCCGTTCTTATGTTGGGTTTGCCTGGTTGTAATGACGATGACGATGATGATAACGCAAGTGGATCGGTAATTGCGCCTAAAACCGAACTCCAAATTGGGGGAATTTTTCCCTTAACCGGGGTACTTGCTGAATTTGGAGGACCCTCACAAAAAGGTGCTGAACTGGCTATCAAAGATTTAACTGAAGCCGGCTTTCAGGTCAAGATGGATTCGACCGACAGTGGCTCGAATCCCACCGAAGCTGTGACAGCAGCCAGTCAGTTGGTTTCGGAAAAAAACGCGCAAGTTATTCTCACAGCTTCAGGCAGTGAAACTATCCCAGTGGCTGAACAAGTCACGATTCCCAATCAAATACTGCAAATTTCCTACGCTGCCGTTTCACCTTATGTCAGTGTTCTACCCGCTGATGAAGGGCAGGATTTGTTGTTCCGTACTAATATGACTGGTAGCGCACAAGGGATTGTTTTAGCTAAAGCGGCCATTGATAAAGGCTACCAGAAATTGGCGATACTTTACGTTGATGATGCCTTAGGCCAAGGCATTTCCCAAGTATTTACCGACAATTTTGAAAATTGGGGGGGGCAAGTGGTTGCCGCAGTTCCGCACAGCACTGAGGTTCAAACCAGTTATGTAGATGAGTTAACCCAAGCTGTGGTAGATGGTGCAGAGGCCCTGATTGTTATCAGTTTTCCCCAACACATTCTCGTCTTTCTCCAAGAAGCCATGGTAGGTAACTTTTTTGAGAATTTTTTCTTTGTAATGGCGCAGCAGACAGAAACGGTTATTAACTCTATGGGGAGCATGCTTGAAGGGGTATGTGGTACGGTACCGGCTATGGTTTTCACAGATTCACTGGAAAAATTCAATTCCCGTTACCAAGCAGAATACGGGACACTATCAAGTCCACTTGCCGGTAACGCTTATGATGCCGTTGTGGTTGCCACTCTAGCAGCTTATGCAGCCCAAGCCAATGGTGAAAGCATGACTCCAATCACTATTCGTAATCATTTGCGTGAAATAACCGGACCACCGGGTGAGCGGGTAGAGCCTCAGATTGAGGAATTAAAACGCGTCCAAGAACTGTTGCAAGCTGGAAAGCCAATTAACTACAATGGCGCGTATACCAACGTTGACTTAGATGATAAAGGCGATGTTTTAGCGCCCGTTGCTGTTTGGTGCGTTAAAAACGGGCAAATGGTCACTGAAAATACATTTATGCCTAACGACTTTGAAATAGTAGGTCAAGCCGGAATGTTCTTTGATGGCAGCAAAGACTTTGTGCGTTCCCAAGAAAGCCCATTAGGTAATCTCGTAGCTGACGCAATGTTGGCAGGTGCCCAATCAAGCGATAATACGGTGGTGGCTTCTTTTATCAATGCTGGTTCACTGCGTAATAGCATTGGTGAAGGCGAGGCAACTCATAGTGAATTGTTGATGGTATTACCTTTTGGCAATACGCTGACTGTTTTAGATGTCACTGGTAGTGAATTAGTCGCGGCGTTAGATAATGGTTTTAATCAAACAGAAAGCGAAACAACGGGCGCGTTTCTCAGCGTGGCTGGTATGCAAGTCACCTATTGTGATACGACACCGTGTGCAGATGCACTACTTGATAGTGGGGTTGTAACCAGTGTGACGATAAACACTGAAGCCATTGATATGGATAAAACGTATCGTGTGGCTACCCATGATTACTTAGCGGGTGGTGGTGACAACTTTACCATGCTGGAAGAAGTTTGTAATCGCGGTGGTTACTGCGAGAATACTGACAAACTGTTAGTAGATTTGTTAGCTGAAGAATTTCAAAATAATTCTCAGGTAACGCGAAATGTTGAAGGGCGGATCAATCAAATTTCTATCTAGTGTTCATCCGGAAACTCAAATTCCTTATTTCGAGTGGAGCGAGAAATCTAAAAATAGGGGACAGACCTAGGCTGTCGAAATAAGCCCTATATCCCAGTTACAATTTTCCCGCTTTTTGGCTATAAATTTAACTCACAAAAAAAGCGCGGCGTTTCTTACGTATAGTATAGGGTATGTTTTCTGGTTCCC
>QNES01000076.1 GCA_003645255.1 Gammaproteobacteria bacterium | reverse complement strand
TGTTCAGATAAATCATTTCACAAAGGGCAACCATTCAGTCTTGCCCCTACCTGCGAATATGTTATCTGTAGGGGCAATCCCACGCGCAAGCCCTGTGAAATGATTTATCTAAAAAACTATATAGATATAATTATCATAAGATGCTATAATATTCTTTGTAAGGTATTCTTTGGTGGTAGATAACGAATCTACCTAACATAAATTACTTTTTTGAGGAATCTAATGATGAAACAGCCTCACAACAACAACCGCATAGTAGCTATACTCGGTTGCGCTTTATTAGCCACCAGTTGGAATGTTGTACGGTCCGATGAACCAGAACCCGTCTTAATATCCGCAGCCCCGCCATCCTGCGACAATATCCGTGACTATCTGGATTGTACTTCAGAAGGGCGGCAAGAAGATATTGTTTTTGTTTTTGACACCACCGGTTCTATGGGTGAAGAAATAGCCGAAATGCGACATGCGGTTATTGAATTTGCTGAAACCATCGCGGACGCTGGTATTGATTACCGGTTAGGACTGACTGAGTACAAGGATTTTCCGACTGCACCTTGTGGCGAATCTGGTGATATGCCATATCAGGTTTACAATGAAGGGGTTCTGACATCGGATCAGAATGAAATGAAAGGTTGGGTTGAAGGTTTAGAAGCCGCTGGGGGTAATGATATACCTGAATCTTTACTGGCAGCCTTGGACCACACCGTGACAGACCAACAATGGCGACCTGATGCTCACAGGATTGCTATTATCATTACTGACGCGCCTCCTCATATTGATGATGATCCTTGTCATGAAGAGGGTAATACACTTGATGGGATCATTACAACTTTACAATTGGCAGGTGTTGTAACTCATGTGATTGGACCGGATAAGGAATACCTAGAGTACATCATGAATCAAACGAACTTGGTATTTGAAAGTGATGCGGTGCTTCGTATTGCAAACAAAACGGGTGGTTCATTCTTTGATATTGACGAAATTCGCACCGGCAAAAAGAATTTAACCGACATTCTGGGTACAATTGCTGAACAGATTAGTTGTACCTACCATATACATGCCGCCTTTGGTTATCAAGATGGCGAACTTAATATAAACACTCGGCTCAATGGTGCAGGCGGTAACGCTTTACCTCATATAGATGGCGAAACTCAACTCACCGTAACAGCCTGTCGCCAAGATGGTTCTATTTGCGATGATTATGAATTAACCCCAGAAACGGTTGGAGCTAAAACGAATTATAAACACACAGCGGATGCTTCTGCATTCAGTGATCCTGCTGAGTTGACCGATTTCAGTACATTGGTTAAAGTCTGCGATTTTGCAACGACGACTCAGGCAACCCTTCACATTGGTGACTGTGTGGCAGGTGTCACACCCGCGCCTAGTGAACCTGTGTTAGAAGCACTAGTTGAAGGAATCAATGCAGAGGTTTCTTGGGCTACCGATCCCTTTGCCAGAGGTTACACATTACTTTATGCCCCGTATTCTTGTCCTATGAGTGAGGTAACTTTGAATAATGTGGCTGCTATCCCACTTGGACTTCAAACGAAGCTCGGTTCGCCCTTAGCAAGTGGTACCGAGTTGTATGTTGCGGTACAAGCGGCTAATTGTTCTGGTCCTAGCCCTATTGCCGTTGATGTAGAAGACTGCGGTGGGAGTAGTAGTTTAGGGGAAGTGCATATTCCTTAATTATAGATTTTCGGGTAAATCACTTCTACTACAAACCTGTAAATAATTGGGGTCAGAGTAAAATAAATTTTGGGTTATTTCTATAAATGGGACTGGTTCAATTAAATTGATAGACACTACCTTTGATAGTCCTTATTTTACAAGGAGTTGTGAAAACATGTCAATCATTTTGATTGAACCAGTCCCAAATTATTAATTTTACTCTGACCCCAATTATTCTGACGAGTTTTATCCACATACACACAATTATCTCAGTTGGTAGGGCAAGCCCGATTGGTTGCCCTTATTTTAGTTATCAGAGTTTCCGAGATGCTTCACTTTTTGATACCCAATTTCCTTTCCTGCAAAGCCAACACCCAGGTATACTCGTGGGCGCGGCTCATTCAAAAAGCGTTCATCATAATTTTTGGCTTTGATTTGCTTGAGTGCTTTGTTGGTTAAACTGTCTATCTTACTACCCGTTTTGCCATATTTGAACTCAATCAGATAAATTTTATCTTCAAAAGCCAATACGCCATCAATTCGCCCTTTATCCGTAAGAACTTCTAAATCAATTTCAACGCCCATCAATACCAATATCATATAAAACAAGGAATGGTAATAAGCCTCTTGCTCGATATGTAACGGATATGGAATTTGGGCAAAGAGGGCACGGATGATATTCATGAAGCCTTCGAGATTTTCCGTTTGTAAATAGTTCCGTAAATTTTCCGCCGCCGGTTGGATTTCTCCTAACTCATTTTGAGTAAAACTGTCAAACAGATAGGTAATAAAAGCTTGTTTCACTTCAAAATTAGGGTAGTTCAAGACATAAAGGGGCGTTCTTGCTTTTTGATCAATTTCGGTTATGGTTAAATAACCTGTTTGAAGCAACAACGCAAAAATATTGAGGTTCTCAATATTATAACTATCAAAAACAATTTCTGAGATTTTCTGATTTTCAAATGTCGTGACATCTCGTTGTGTCTTTTTGATTAATTTCATCAAAAAGCTTGGAGTACCTGTTGCGAACCAATAATTACTGAAACGCTGTTCGGCGAACAAATTGAGAATGGAAAACGGATTATACAATTTGTCTTTAGCATTCCAAGAATAGCCGTTATACCAAGTCTTAATTTTATCCAGCAACGGTGCCTTCTTTATGCCCAACTCAAAACAAAGACTTTGAATATACTTATCAAAATAACTTTCCAACTCGGTTTGTGTGTAGCCAACTAATGTGGCAAATTGTTTCGAGAAGGTAATATCCCGCAAATTATTTAATTCAGAAAAAATTGACACGCGGGAAAATTTAGACACACCGGTTAAGAACACAAATCGCAAAAAAGCATCAGAAGATTTCAAAACACCGAAAAAATCCCGAAGAATTTCACGGTTTTTGGTGGCTTTTTCGATATCATCAATATGCTCGACAATGGGTTTATCATATTCATCAATCAAAACAACCACTTTACCGTTTTTTTCAGATAATGCCCGAATGATGTTCTTAAAATAAGCTTTAAAACCACGTTTATCGACAGCCAGTTGATGATCCGCATTGATGCCATCTAATAACCCAATGAGTCCTTCCCGTAGCTCCGTCTCAGTGGAAAAGTCGATGCCAGAAAAATCAATGTGAATGATTGGATGTGGTTGCCAGTCAATCTTATCATAGATATACAATCCCTGAAAAAGGCTCTTATTGCCCGAAAAGATTTCAGATAAGGTTGAAACCAGCAAAGACTTTCCGAAGCGGCGAGGGCGGGAAAGAAAAAAATATTCGCCTGAGTCAATTAATTCGGCAATGTGACGAGTTTTATCCACATACACACAATTATCTTTGATAATTTTAGAAAAGGTTTGAATTCCGATGGGTAATTTTTTCATAATCAGTTATCAGTTGGTATGGCAAACCCGATTGGTTGCCCTTATTTCAGTTATCAGAATTTCCGAGATGGTTCACTTTTTTATACCCAATTTCCTTCCCAGCAAAGCCAACACCCAGATATACTGCCCACGGGCACAAACTTAACTTTTCTAATAAGGTTGGTGGGCAAGAAAAAGACTTTGCCCACCCTACATTTAAAACTTATAAAAAAAGTTAAATTTATGCCCGTGTGCAGTATACACTCGCGGGCGCGGATCATTCAAAAAGCGTTCATCATAATTTTTGCTTTTGATTTGCTTGAGTGCTTTGTTAGTTTGGGAATAATAGGGGACAGCTCTAGCCTGTCGAAAAAAGGGGATTTCATCAAATCCTGACTTCCTATTTTTTTGATTAAAAAAAGCACTATAATCTATTAAATTATCAATGTTTTTTATCGAATTAAAATCCAAAAAGCGGGAATATCTTTTTATTTCAAAAGGTTATATTTCGACAGGCTAGGACAGACCACATTTTATGCTGATGAAAGGCAAATTCATGACAGCTATAGTTTTTCAGATAAATATCTTCACAAATGTAGGGGCAATCCCACGCGCAAGCCCTTATGCATCTGAATTTATTTTTCTGAACATCTATAGGTGTAGCGCAATGATGGATAAACTGCTTATCCGATACCAAGTCATCATAAGAATTCTTGGTGACTTTTACTAAAAAGTTGAAATTAAACAATGACTTAACTTATGCCTTGCCGAAGTCGTGCATTTTCATGCTGTGGCTATTAGTTACAAAAGATAAGCGTTTAATCTCAATTTTTATCACAGCGACATGCTATCTAGAAATTGAGTACAAGTCAATATATTTAAATGCAATGTAAAGTAATTAAAAGTAAATCAATAAGTGATTATTAACAACACTATTATTCAATGCGAACGCAACGCTCAGTTTTTGTTCTTTAAATTTATTTTGGTTAGCAAAGAGTAAAATAAATTTTGCTGCTCCCAATTATTGACTACCCTCTACGCTTGAAACTTGGAAAATGTTTCAAGTAGTTATAAACTAAAGGATCAGTTATCAGCAAGCGTAGGGTGTCTTTTTAGGGCTTTAGATGAGGTTATTGACTGTGCGTAATTCGGCGGGTCATATTCAAGAAACGTGGAAAAATTTATCTTATCCAAAGTTTGCTCAGGCTACCTTAGCAGCATTAGCGAATACCATTCGATATTCTAAAGAATATGTCAGCATTTCAAGTATTTTGAAAACGATAGGAAAGATTTCATATTAATAAATCCGTATTAGATGAAACTTTGGCTTGGTTAATTCAGAATACTCGCTTATTAGAAAGACAGTCAGAGCGTTACCGTTTTCGTATTGATTTGATAAGGCATTGGATTTATTATGAATTTCAAAGCGGTGAAGATGTTGTAAATAAATGGGAGCACAGGTTTTTGAAACCTGTCAGGTTTGATCCTAAAAGCGGGTATTGACTACCGGTTAGGTAAATGTCGGGTTACGAAAGGGGTTTAAGTGTAACGAAGTGGATTCCTATAAAATAGGAATAAAAGATGGGGTGAACGATGGGGCTTGAACCCACGACCGCCGGAATCACAATCCGGAGCTCTACCAACTGAGCTACGTTCACCATAGAATTGAAAAATTTTGCGCTCGGCAGGACTCGAACCTGCTACCCTCGGCTTCATACCACTATAGCTTTCGCTACCAAATTAATGTTTGCGGTCTGGACCATCTCTTTGCCATCTCAGGCATGGTGCGTATGGCCTCTACGGATCCCGGCAACTTAATTAAGTTGACCGAATGGTTACCTGCAAAATTTTTATAAAGATTTGCCCTTTCACCATCCCCTCGGTTTCCTCGGTATTGCCATTTGACAGGTTTCACCGATATAGCACCATCCACCATAACAGTTCCTGTTTTCCGTTATGGGTCCAATTTGCTTAACACAAAAAAAGAAGGCCGATGCTCTATCCAGATGAGCTACGAGCGCATACATAAATGGTCGGGGTAGAGGGATTTGAACCCCCGACACCCTGCTCCCAAAGCAGGTGCGCTACCAGACTGCGCTATACCCCGTTGAATCGATAAGAATAAAACTATATCGTGTATAATACGCTCATAACGTTTTTATGTCAAGACTTTATTTAAATTTTTTTTCATTTATAGTTTAACTATTTGATTTTTAACGAAATATTTTTAAAAAATGGTTAATGGTTAATAGTTGATGATAACTGATAACTGGTAACTGATAACTGATATGCAGGCTTTTCCTTGTCAAAAATTGTGTGAACTGATCAGTCGTCATGGCACTATCTTATGTGAAGATGCCGAACGCTGTGAATTTTTACTACACAATGCGTGTGGTAAAGAATATCAACGAGAAATTTTTGTACTAATTATCGCAATTAAAAAGGGTGTGACTCAGGAATTGTTAATTCAACCACCTGGTTTACCAAGCGATGCTGTGTTGAATCGTTTAGCACAACAATTACATGATGATTTATGTTTAGAAAAAGAAGCCGCACAATGGGCTGTGCAAAGTTGGGGAACCGCTTTAGGAATAAATTTTAAAAAAATGGCTATGGTTAATGAAAAATCATCCCAATCATTAGCCAGCCATACCAAACAATCTGCTAAAGTCATTTCCTCAAAACCGCTATCACCTATGAATCTTTTAGATTATCTACGTTTATTCTGGTGGGTTTTGGTTATGCCGCAACGATTACACGCCTACCGGAAAACTTATGGTCAAGACGATGAAAAACAGATAGGCAATTGGCTAGTGAGTACTCTCATTTGGTTCCCCTTATTAATACCTAGTTTAGCATTAGGATTAAAACAATTACCTTATTCTGACCATGCGTGGTTACCGGAAACTTACTGGTTATTGAGTATCTTATTAATCGGTGCCTGGGTATTAACGGGTGGATTAAAAATTAATAAAGATGTGCCTATTGCCGTGGTAGGACTCGTTTCAGTTGGCATGGCGGTTTTAGTTTCGGTTAGCGTTGCCGGTATTGTGGAGAGTTTATTTTCATTTTTGGTTTCGCTTGGCGTGGCAAGCTTGGTGTTAGTTGTTATAGCAAGTATTGTGATGGTTGGGGGGGCAGTTTTGGTGTCAGTTCTGGTAGCAAGTGATGCTGCTATTGTTATAGCGGGCGTTGTAGCGATTGGTATGGCAGTTGGCATCGCCGGTAGTGTCGCTATTTTAATAGCAGATTTTATGACCGGTTTTATTGCCGCTAGTTTAGCAGGTTTTGCCGCCGGTTTGGGGGTGGATATTGTGACTAATAGGCTGGGAAACGCGATAGAAAAAAATTTAAATAAAGGTATTCCCTATTTTTTAGGCAGCTTAATTTTTTTATTGCTTATTATCGCCTATTTATTTTTGATAGGGTTATTCATTGTGCTACACTATTTCTTATAAATATTTTTAAAACTCGTCAAAATCATATTGTTGTAGGCTGCATACTTTGATGGTTCCTTAAGTCGTTACGTGTGGGTTTGTAGGGGCTGACCACCGCGAATGCCCTCCTGCGTGTCAGCATCCTGTACTAGTCAATCTCATTTTCTAAAACTTTATTAGGCTCTTTAGGTGTTTTTTCAAAAATTTGAATGCCAGGGGTTAATAATTCAAAACCCCTTGTTATGCGTTGCCCAAGTTTGCCTCTAATGTTAGCTACCCATAGCGGATATTCTCTATTGGCTTGTTGTAATTTTTTCCAAGTTCTAGGACGTACCGCGATTTTCACATGTAGACCATTGCTATCAATAATAAATTGTTCCCAAGTATTTCTCAGGGTTTTAGAATCAGTTGGTAATTCATTTATTTTAACATTGAGTTCCATCTGACCTTTAACAAGTTGATCAAGTTGGGGGGGAGCTAAGGACTCTTTTGGAGACTTCTGTTTTTTTATTTTTGCAGAACGCATCGGTTTTTCACCGACAAACCTGGCTTTGGCATCTTTTATATGTTGTTGGGAAATTTCTTCACAAGGATTACCTTCTAAATCAATGCGTTGCCCACCCTTCATGACTGTTTTGCAATAATTCCTATTTTGAGTATAAAGTGCTATAGCGGCTGAGACTTCATTTTTAGTGTATTCACCATTGAATGCCATACGAACTTTTTTGTGAATATATCTTTGAAGAGGGCGTACTTTTTCAGATTCTCTGAAAAAGGTGTTTGGGAATTTTTCAAACAAAATTTCCATGAGTTCTTCAGGCTGTGTAGAGAGTTTGACAGTTCTCGACATAACGGAGGATGTTAGTAAGGGAGGCAGTTCATCCATGCCTTCTAAATATTCTAGAGATTTAAGTGCCTCTGTGGAATTAGTACCAATAAATGCTAGTTTAGTGTCCTTGTGAATATACCAACCACGTTTTCCTGATCGGGTATGTTCACAGTAAGCTTCTTCACCATACAAGGACTTAGTGAGCTTATTCAAATCAATTTTAGTTATTCGTTTATTTGTCATCATATTTTTCAGTTATTAGTTATCTCAGTTGAAATTGGGGATAATAAATCTGATTTTTTTAAAAATCGGATTTCTATACTGCTCAACATTTTCACAGATTTGATTTTAGTTCAGTATAATTTTAACTATGATTTATATAATTTATGTGATAAAAATATGACTGATAGCTTTGAGCGACACTTTCATAAAAATTCTAAAAATCCTAAAAATCACAGTTGAAAATTATTTAGGAACATGTCTAATCATTATAAATCGGGACCAATTGTAATATGTAACCTTAATGGTGTGCCTGATTCACTTAAAGCAGTTGCAACATCGACACGAATCAAACCAACCGGTGATTGCCAACGTACCCCCACGCCTGTGCCATGTTTTAGCGGTTCAGAAAAATCATTAAAAGCATTTCCAACATCATAAAATATGGCTAAACTCCATTTGTCTATAATTTTATGCTCGTATTCAATACTGCCCACTAATAAGTTTTTGCCACCAATGACTTGCCCTTCCAAGTTTTTTGGTCCCAAAGCTTGATAATCATAGCCTCGTACACTGCGATCACCGCCTGCAAAGAACCGAATTGATGGAGGCAAATCATGAAAATCACCATCCAATAAAGAAATAACACTATAACCTACATCCCCCCTTGCAATTACCCGTCCATTTTTTAATAATTGCTGAATAATTGTGCCATTTAAACGAGTTTGTAAAAAAGTGGCATTGGAACCAAAGTTACTCAATGCACCTCGTACACCTAATTGTATTTTATGTCCATGCAGGGTATAGATGCGATTATCAGCTTTTACATAAGACCAGTTGATATTGGGCATCAATAACTTAGCATGTCCAGTATCGCTACCTATCGCATATTTTTCGTCACGGTATTCTATACCAATGACTTCACTTAAATTAAAATCAAATAAACTACGAGCATGATTTTTACTGATACCAACTAAGAAAACTTCGCTATCGCTAGTATCTGTGCTTTCATCTTTGTAACCGGCGGTGATGTCTATAAAGTTATCTATATCGGCACCCATAGGAATAGAATAACGTGTGGTTACACTTCGGCGTATTTCAGATAGTTCTGTTTTAGCCGAAAATTGATGTCCATAGCGGTTAATATAGCGTTGTTTCCATTCCAAGCTACCACGCACTCCCGTATCGGTGCCATAGCCAATGCCAGCGGCATATTTATTCCGTTTACGGGGTTCCAAAGTCACATCGACTGGCAGATGTAAGTCATCTGTTGATGAAGAATGTGCAATATCGACATCAACCTGTTCAAAATAATCACTATTCGTTAAAGCGTTTTTAAATGCTAACAATTGATTACCAGTATAATAATCGCCCGATTTAAAGGTTAAAAATCGTTGTAAAAGTGATTCATTAAATAAATCTTGTTTAAATATCACATTACCAAAAATATAACGCTGCTTAGAATCAAAAGATAATGCAATATGGGCTGTATAAGCTGCTTCATCAATACGAATTTTATGTTGGGTGAATTGGGCATCGAAATAGCCCCGCTCTTCAGCGAGATTGCTCAAAACGCGCTTGGCTTTTTCATAATCAGAATGGTTCAGTTTATCACCGACTTTAATAGGAAAATTAGCCAATTGCTTTTGAAAAACGCTATCCTGTTCTGCATCGCCAATTATAAGTACTTCAACCGTTTGTATTGTTAAAGGTTCTCCCAAATCAATAATATATTTTGCTTGCCATAGTAACTCTTCTTTATCGTCATGCTTAAGCTCTTTGTCGCTATCCTTTGGAGCTGTCAATTCAGAAGTAACATTAACACGATAGTAACCAAAGGGCTGTAATGCCTGCTTGATCTCTTCGGATGCTTGTTTATGTAAGCGTTTTATACGCCTATCTGATAAACGTGGATGTTTTTTTTGCTGCTCAAGACTTATGTAAGCCAGCACATTTGTAAGTAATTCGCCTTTTACACCTTCAACCTGAATTTCTACAGCAATATGAGTAGCAAACACATTTTGATTAATAGTCAATAAGAGTATAAAAAAAAATATGCTGCAAAATGAGCGAATAATCAATAAAAAAATTGGGTTATATGCCATTCAGTTATATAAGTAAGTATAAGTGTTTTAACATTTTTAATCCGTTCAAGAAATCCGATTTTTTTAAAAATCGGATTTCTAATGATTCTATTGGATTCCAAACAACGGGTATCTTGGAATCCAAAGCTTTAGCTTTTTCAGGCTAATTAGTGACACTTATTCTAACTCAAGACTTTCAATTTCTACCACTTTAATAATATGTCGTTTATTAATAATGTGATAAAAATGATCATAACCTGATAAGACGATAAAATCTTTAGCATCCTTATTCAAGGTATCTGAAAGTCAAGAAGTTCGTTCAACTACTAGAAGTCCCTTTAAGGACTGAACCATAAATAAGGCTCATTTCAACATGCACATCTTTTCGCGTTAGTGACATTTTTTTTCTCCTACATGACTAGTCATCTGTACCTATCAATGTCAAGGCGCGTTTAATACGATCTACACACCGCGATTGACCGATTAAATAAACCGTCACATCAATTGGTGGGGACACGGTTCCACCAGTCACAGCTACCCGCAACGGTTGTGCAATTTTGCCTAATTTCAGTTCATATTGTTCCGCCACAAGATGAACTATAGCATGAATTGCCTCTGCATTCCACTCAGCAAGTTGTGCTAATCGGTCACATAAATCGGTCAGTGGTTTACGAATCGCGGGTTTGAGGTTTTTTCGCACCGCTTTTTCGTTAAATTCAACTTCGTTCCCAAAGAAAAATTGGCTATTTTTTGCCATTTCCGTTAGCGTTTTTGCCCGCTCTGCTTGTACTTTCACAATTTCTGCTAAAGAGAGACCATTACTGGTATCTATTTTTAACTGGTTACATTGAAACTGCAAATGTTTTGCCAATTCTGAAGGTTGACAGGTTTTAATGTAATGCTGATTTAACCATAATAATTTATCCTGATTAAAAGCCGCAGGAGAGCTATGCACGGCTTGGATGTCGAATAAATCGATCAACTCTGCTATCGAAAAGATTTCTTGATCGCCGTGCGACCATCCAAGGCGCACCAAGTAATTAAGTAAAGCTGCCGGCAAATAGCCTGCTTGTTTGTAATTCATCACACTGACCGCACCATGCCGCTTAGATAGGCGTTGCCCATCTGAGCCTAAAATCATGGGAACATGGGCATATTGTGGCACTGAAGCACCCAGTGCTTCTAAGATATTAATTTGGCGCGGCGTATTATTTAAATGATCATCCCCACGGATAACATGGGTCATACCCATATCCCAATCATCTACCACCACGGTAAAATTATAAGTCGGTGTTCCATCAGGGCGAGCAATAATCAAATCATCCAATTCATTATTGTTAAATATGACAGTACCTTTAATTAAATCCTTGACAACGACTTCTCCCACTTTAGGATTTTTAAAGCGAATCACCGGCTTAATATCAGTAGAAGGGGGCGTGGTTAAATGGCGACAATGACCATCATAACGGGGTTTCTGTTTACGTGCTTTATATTCAGCACGCACCGTTTCCAAACGCTCTTTGGAACAATAACAATAATAGGCTTTACCCTCCGCCAACAATTGTTCAATGATTGCATGGTAACGCTCAAAGCGTTTTGTTTGATAAAAAGGACCTTCATCATGCTGCAAACCAAGCCATGCCATGCCATCTAAAATGGCATTAACTGATTCCTGAGTGGAACGTTCACGATCAGTATCTTCAATCCGTAATATAAATTGCCCCCCCTGCTGACGGGCATATAACCAGGAAAATAAGGCGGTGCGAACACCACCAACATGTAAATACCCCGTAGGGCTAGGCGCAAAGCGAGTACGAACCATTTTTTTTTAACCTTGATTTTATTTAAATGAGGGCAGACACTTATGTCTGCCCTCCTTTTTGATATGAAATTATTTTTCCGAACATCTATAGGGCTTTCAAATGAATAACATACCCAACCTCAAACTAGAAAGCAAATTTTTTGAAAAATTCAGTCGAATTTTAGACCTGTCCCAAAATCATTCCAATCTGTTCATTCGTAGGATTGGCACTTTCTTTAACCATGGCGATGAGTGCCTTAGCATCAATAAGTTCTTTTCCTTGTGGATTACAATGTACCTCATTATCATTAGAAATGTAAGCCACTACAGTGCCTATATCTGCTTTCATTAATTGATAAACTATCGAAGCCCATTCCCTTTTTTTAAGGGCAATATCAAAGCGTTGGTATTTATCGCCCAGGTGAGTAAACATATTTTCAATCACATTTTCAGAACCAGGTGCCCTGATAGCACTAACCATCATTTCCGGATAAGCTCGTATCGGTCGCACCGTAATATTCGCACCGGCTTGTTGTAAGCGATTCCGATTGACATCATTAACGCATTCTACCAATATTGAAGCCGTTTGATTATACTCCCTTAGCCGATGCAAAATGTCAAAAGTATTACCATCGGAAAGGGGATCGTTATGCCTTTTAGCCAGCACAATAATAACGTCAGCCCCTTTAACATTCACAGCCTCTAAATCTTTTGGTACATTACCCTTTCCCTGATAGTGAACAACCCCTAATAATTGTAGTGATTCCGGCAAACCATCCCGAAAATTATTAGTCAGTATTTCAATCGCACAATGCTCATATTTTGGAACCTGTTGAAATTCTGTCACCAGTCTTTCATAATACTGATTTGATATATGATCGTCATGATCCGAGATAATGACAATATGATGACTCACACTCCACCTCCATTCGCCTGTCAGTTGTTTACGATGCTTGATAATCCGATAATCAAAATAATCCCCAGCCGTTTTGGCTAAAACAAAAATGCCCCCCAAATAAAGGAGTAATATAGTTGATGTTCTACCTAATGATGATTTGATCGGAATATCACCATATCCAACGGTTGTGATAGTGGTCCAGGTTACCCAAATAGAATCTCCAATAGGAAGCCCTTCTAATTGAGTCATTGCAAGAGTATGAAGACAAAAGATAATAACAAGATATATTGATGAATAAAGAAAACTTTTCCTCAAATCTTTTCTAGTCACTATCGGTTTTCTATTTCTGAACTTCTTAAAGCATGTCAATATTGTTAACATAAAATTCACCTTTTGGGGATTGGGAATATAGATTCACGTAAGGACTACCCTTCAGTGTTTGCCCTTTTGTAAAATTATTTATCTAAACTTATATTGGTATGCAGTTTGCAAGCATACCAGTAGGTTCTTTTTATACCCCCAACTTCCACTTTTAACTTAGATATTATAATTTATGAACAATAATAGTAAGGATAACGTTAACATCAAAAATCAGGTTTCGCAAAAAAGCATATCCCCTGGTACTATTCTACGCAATGCGCGTGAACAAAGCGATATGTCAGTTCAAGACGCAGCCCATCAACTTTTCTTAGAAACGCGTGTGATTAGAGCACTTGAAGTTGATAAATATGATGTGTTGCCGCCTGGCGTTTTTGTCCGTGGTTACCTGCGTAATTATGCTAAATTACAAGAAATATCACAAGAAACTGTGATGGATTCTTTTGAAACAATGATTGATCAACAACCAACACTATCGCCAAAAAAGCTGCCACAATTTAAACCTCTCAAGCAAACCACTTTTTTTCAAGATTTGTTATTACCTATTGTTGGATTATTGGTTGTCTTGACTATAGTGACTTTCATCTGGCTAGTTCATACGACAAACAATGTTTACCAAACGCCTGAAAAATTATGGCTCCTTTCAGACACCTCTTTACATCTTAGGGAATCAAAAAGCCATTCAAAAACCGCAGCGATTCCAACTAAGGTAGATAATTTTGTTGTAACAGAACCATCCACTAATTTCAACCCCTCTTCCATTCCCTCTTC
Source organism: Gammaproteobacteria bacterium (assembly GCA_003645255.1). Lineage (GTDB taxonomy): Bacteria > Pseudomonadota > Gammaproteobacteria > Beggiatoales > Beggiatoaceae > QNES01. Next base: position 4,947 of record QNES01000076.1, on the reverse strand, counting down.
CATTTTGCGAGTCCATTTTAAAGAGAAGGCTTGGATAATGATTGTCGATACAGAGAATAAGAAACTGTATCAAGGCATTGGCAATCCTGGTGAGATATTATCGCTTTCTGGCATTCCACCGTTTAATGCCAAAGTGGGTAATTTTGCAGGAGTCGATATTGAATACAACGGTCAAATCGACAATATAAAAGTTTTTCCTAAATCTCCATCAAGGAAACGAACTTTTATCATTGGATAATATTCCGAACAGTCAAGTTTTCTGATTTTCGTAGGGTGGGCAAGCCCGATTGCTTGCCCTTGTTTATCATAATAAATTCCGTATTTCCCGCAAAGCCACTGATAGCATAGACAAATCTGGTTTTTTAATGCAGCTTAAATCAGATAAAACATTTTGACAACGTTCGATACTTTTGGTTTCCATCCATTTAGACAACAAAGCATCAGGAGCGATATCATTATCGTCGTTTTGCAAAACGACAGTGGTAAGCTGACGATGGGTGCGATATAATTCGTCGCGCAGAGCGGAACGGGATAGAGCCGTCCAACGAGTATCTCGTGGTAACTTACCAATATGAGCGCGAAGCCAGTGGAGTTTTAAACGAGTACCTAATAAAAAGTGTACTGCTGCCACCTTTTCCAACTTAACAGAAGTCGTGTTAGCCACCTCAACAATATCTAAGGCGGATAATAAATAGACTAAGCTGGCAACGCGAGTAGCGAATGCTTTGGAAACACCAGCGTCTATAAATTGTTGGGCATTCATTTCTAATTGTTCTTGATCAGCGTGACTCATTAAACTTGATAAGCTGTCGGCTAATTGTAATACACCTGGGCGCAAAGTGTTTATGCTATTGGCAATCTCTAAGGGCATTTTGTAATGACGTAATAGCCAACGGGAAGCGCGTTCAATTTGTTGACGAGCCGCTATCATCATACGAATTTGCACAATGGCACTGATTTGATCATCCAGTGCTTCAATCTCAGCAAAAATACTTTGCATATCAAAGATTTTCCAAGAAACCATGAAAGCGCGTACAATGTCGGCGGCGGTTTGCCCTGTCTCCTCATCTAAACCAAACACAAAAACAATTCCACTATAATTGACAACCAAATTAGTGAGCTTTGTAGCAATGATTTCTCTACGCAGACGGTGTAGGGCTATGGGTGCGGCAAAACGTTCTGGTAACGGTGCAGAAAAGTAATTTTCCAAGTTCGTTTTGAAGTAAGGTTCTTCCAGCAAATCAGACTCAAGTAGCGTTTTATACAAAGTGATTTTACTATAAGCTTGTAACACACAGAGTTCTGGGGCTGTTAGCCCTTGTTGGACAACCTGTCGTTCAGCCAGCACTTTATGACTGGGTAAAAATTCCAAAGCACGATCTAACTGCCCTTGGCGTTCTAAGTGGCGGATAAAACGACCATGTAAATCAAGCAATTGTGGAGAAATTGAATGGGAAATACTCAGGGACTGCATTTGTAAGTAACTGTTTTTTAAGACTAAATGAGTCACAGCCTCGGTCATCTCAGCTAGCAGTTGGTTCCGTTGTTTATGGGTCATGTCACCATTGGTCACGATAGCATCCAGAAGGATTTTGATATTCACTTCATGATCGGAACAGTCAACACCGGCGGCATTATCCATCGCATCAGTATAAATACGTCCGCCCTTGAGTGCATATTCAATGCGCCCTAATTGGGTAAAGCCAAGATTACCCCCTTCGCCAACGACTTTGCAGCGTAAATCTTGCCCATTGACGCGCAAAGCATCATTCGTCTTATCGCCCACATCCATTTGATGCTCAGTTTGAGCTTTCACATAAGTACCAATGCCCCCATTCCATAATAAATCAACTGGCGCACATAACATGGCACGGATTAATTCATTAGGCGTTAAAGTATAAGCTTGGATATCTAATAAAGCTTGCACTTCCGGCGATAATGCGATAGATTTACGGCTACGTGAAAATACCCCGCCGCCCGGTGAAATCACTCTTGTGTCGTAATCTACCCAACTTGAACGCGCTTGAAATAAACGTTGCCGTTCTTGAAAACTTTGTTGAGGGTTTGGATTGGGATCTAACAAAATATGGCTGTGATTAAATGCCCCCACTAATTTAATGTGTTCAGATAATAACATGCCATTGCCAAAAACATCACCCGACATGCTGCCAATACCCATGACGGTAAAATCCTGAGTTTGGATGTGACGATCTAATTCACGAAAATGCAGTTTGACCGCTTCCCAAGCACCTCGCGCCGTGATACCAATTTTTTTATGATCATAACCAGCAGAGCCACCCGATGCAAATGCATCACCTAACCAAAATTGATAAGTTTGGGCAATCTCATTAGCCAGATCAGAAAACGTCGCGGTACCCTTATCGGCTGCGACGACTAAATAAGGATCATCTTCATCATGTCGCACGACATCAGGTGGTGGTACGATTTGCCCATCGACAAGGTTATCGGTTAAATCTAATAAACCGCGAATAAAAGTTTTATAGCATTCTATGCCCTCAGCTTGTATCGCATCACGTCCCCCACCACTCGGCAAATTTTTAGCGATAAAGCCACCTTTGGAGCCCACCGGAACAATAACCGTATTTTTGACCATTTGGGCTTTAACCAGTCCCAGTATTTCGGTCCGAAAATCTTCTATCCTATCTGACCAACGTAAACCACCGCGTGCGACTTTGCCACCGCGTAAATGTACCCCTTCGACACGAGGCGAGTAAACAAAAATTTCAAACATTGGGCGGGGTTCTGGTAACTCTGGCACCTGGCTTGGATCAAATTTAAAGGAAAGATAGGGTTTAGGGTTCCCTTTCGCCGCATCGACTTGAAAATAATTGGTGCGTAGCGTCGCCAAAATAACCCCTAAAAAGCGTCGTAAAATACGGTCCTCATCCAAACTGGCAACAGAATCCAATGATTTTTCAATTTGTTGCACTAGGGCATCGGCATGGTTTGAGCGATTATCCAGTGCCGGATTGCAACTGGCATTGAATAAATCACGTAATAACTTCACAATAGCCGGGTTATTAACCAAAGCTTGTTCAACATATTGCAGACTGAAACTGGCACCGGTTTGTCGCAAATATTTCCAATAAGCCCGAAAAATAATGATTTCACGCCAATTCAATTGAGCCTGTAGCACGAGACGGTTAAAACCATCATTTTCGATTTCGCCCCGCCATACTCGTTCAAAAACGTCTTGGAATGCCCCTTTCACTTCGCTGATTTTCAGGGATTTTTCCTGGTGTTGCAAACCAAAATCTTGAATCCAAACGCTCGGTTTCCCTGTCGCCTGTACTTGATAGGAACACTCGCTGATGACTTTGACTCCCATATTTTCCAATTTATGCAATACTTCGGAAAGGGAAATATGGCTTTGAACGTGAAATAATTTAAAACCCAGTGAGTTATCAAAGGCTTTAACTGGACGATATAAGCTCATGCTAAAACAGTTCTCGGCGCATTTCAGGGCAGCTTCTATTTTTTCAATATCATAAACGGCATGACGGGCAGAAAACTCTTCCCGATAAGCGACTGGAAATGCGTTTTCATAGCTATAAAAAAAGCGAGTTCCAACTTCTTCGCCGTTATGTTCAAGAAGTGCCTCTTGTAACATTTTTGACCAGGTGAGAGTGACTTCAATGAGCCTCTTTTCTATGTCTTTGATGTCATAATCAGGGCAACTCCCAGTCGGGGTGTAAATAATAAAGTGTATTTGCGTTAATGCCACTAATTCTGATAACCAAACACTAAACTTGACATTGGAACCGCCAAATGCTTCTAACAGCACTTTTTGTATCCGTTGACGAATTTCCGTTTCATAACGATCACGGGACACATAAACCAAGCAAGAAAAAAACCGTCCAAAAGTATCCGGTCGTACAAATAAGCGAATCCGTTGTTGGCGTTCCTGCAATTGTAAAATGCCCATTGTAGTTTGGAATAGGGTTTCCTCATCAATTTGGAATAACTCATCACGCGGATAAGTTTCTAAAATATAAGACAAAGCCCGTTTTTTATGGCTGGTACACCGGAAACCGGCTTTTTCAAAAACAGACTTAATCTTACGGCGTATCAAAGGCGTATCGCTTGTGAGTTGGTGATAAGCGGCGGAGGTGTATAATCCTAAAAAGCGTTGCTCTCCGGTCACAACACCTTCCTGATTAAAGCGTTTAATGCCAATATAGTCTAAATGACCAGGACGGTGTATCGTTGCCGGCGCACTTGTTTTGTTAAGCAGTAGTAATGTCGGTTGAAGAGCCAATTTGCGTAAACGCAACGGTAACTGGGCAAAGCTGGATTGGGAGTTGGAAATTTGATCACGCAAAATACCGAGTCCGGACCCTGGCACCCTATACAAAATAATTTCATCCCCATGAGCTGATAATTCATATTCCCGGTAGCCCAAAAAAATAAAATGATTGCTTTGTGCCCAGCGTAAAAAGTCACAGACTTCATTAATTTCCTGGGCATCAAGCGGTGGAGGGCTGCTTTCCAGTTCTTGTAGCACTTCACTCATTTTTTCACGCATCGCTTGCCAATCATCAACTGCTTTGCGAACATCATTCAAAACTTTTTCCAATTCACGCGCTATGTCGTCCAAAACAGCAGCTTCTGTTTGTCGATCCACTTCTAAATGGATAATGGATTCTTCATTGCCCATCTCCATTTCTGCCAGGGCATCTTGAGCATCGCCGTTATAGGGCAAAACTTCCAATAACTGCCCTTGTTCATCGCGGCGCGTTTTAAGGACCGGATGAATCGTAAAATGCACCGTCAATCCGTGTTGATTTAAAGCCATGCGAATGGAATCGACTAAAAAGGGCATGTCTTTAATCAAAATACTGACGACTGTATGGGAACTTTGCCAGCCATCCTGCTCAAATTGGGGATTATAAACTAGCACCTTGGTTTGTTCGGGTGTATATTGAC
>QNES01000075.1 GCA_003645255.1 Gammaproteobacteria bacterium | reverse complement strand
TAGGACGAAATGTGTAATTCTTTTTTTTAATTAGGAATTAGCCATTTTATTATTTGCTTTTTGACTATAGGAGGAGAATATGATGAACTCATATCTTCGACGAAAGCGTGTTTCTATGCAAAATACTAATTTGGAGCCACCTCGTGTAGGGTGGCGAAACTTACTTGCCCAGTGGGTAATGACTGGGGTGTTTGCTATCTTTTTGATGGGCAGTATTTTGCCATTGAACGCATTGGCTTCGGATTATAAGGTTCAAGTCCGTTTTATGGACATGTTCAATCAAACCGCAACCGGCCTCACTGTGACAGCAAATGGCAAAACCGCAACCTTGAATGGTAATTATTATGTGATAACCGGGTTGTCAGAAAACAGTTATACGTTGACAATGTCAACGCCTGGCTATAAAACAGTCACCTGCGACTTCAGTGTGGGTTCTAACCATCCCAGTCATAATTGTGGAAATTTCTACGCAGTTAATGCAACGAATGGATACCGTATTGAAGGGCGCACGATTGATGCATCAGGCAGTGTTTTAGCCGGTGTTAAAATATCATTCGATGGCAAACAGACAACCAGCGATGCCAGTGGTAACTTTGGTATAGACTTTTCAACGGCGGGATCGTACACGCTGACCTTTGAGAAATCGGACCATTTGACCGTTACAAAAGGCTTTTATGTGAGTGACAGTAAGCCACGATACCCTATAGGAAATGTTAGAGTCATCACTGGCTATACAGTTACGGGGATTGTTCAAGATATCGACCAACAACCATTTGCCGGTGTGTCCGTCCAAGTTGGTGATCAAAGTGCAACAACTGGTAGTGATGGAAGCTATACTGTTACTGGTATATTAAGTCATGGTAGTCATACACTGACACTGTCAAAAAGTGGTAAAACGTTGACTCGCTCAATTAGTATCTCTGAAAGTCAGCCTGTTTACCCCATGTACACATTGTATATGGTGGATGCTTATATCATTTACGGTGGTGTTTATGATGTGTATAACCAACCCATTGCTGGTTTCAATGTAGAAGCTGATGGTAATTCGGCAACCACAGACGCAACCGGAAAATACCAAGTTATGGTATCAAGTGTCGGCACTCACACTGTCACCCTAAAGCAAAGTGGTTATAAGGAAGTGACAACATCTGGGAGTGTTAGTGATACTACTCCAAATAATCAAGCGAAAAACAATTTGTATGCCATTTCAACCACAGATGGTTATCGAATAGAAGGTTCTGTCAATCTGGTAGATTCTGCCGTTCCTTTCTCCCAAGTCACTGTAACATTGGGCGATTTAACAGCGACACCAGATAGTGACGGTAAATTTGAGATCAAGGGCTTACTGCAACCCGATAATCATAATCTGACTGTGACAGTGGCAAATGATGGTTATGTTGCGATGAGCAGACAAGTTTCCGTTTACGATCACGAGCCATATCATGTATTAGGTGCATTTAACTTTGCACCTAGTTTAAAAATGGCACTTAATACGTCTAGCAGTACAGTCCAACAAGGTGGCACTATAGCTTATACAGTAAGTATTACTAATAATGGTTATGGTCCTGCAGGTTATGTTAAAATGTGGACCACTCAACCTTTGCCTGAGTGCATCCACTTTGTTTCAGCTACACCGATTGATGATCCATTACTAGCCAATTATAATGTAGCGCCTACGGGTGAAACATCTAACATAACGAACGACTGCGATATCACTGATGAAACAAAAATCCTAGATTGCAAATATCTTGGCACTTTAGGCGGTAAAAAGACGACACAAATGAAAGTCGTGGTAAGTGTTGGTTGTGGTACATGGAAACAACCGTCACCATTTAGTTTGTCCTTCGCAGCTTCTGGGATGCCCTGTCAAAATTGTAGCAATGTTGATGATCAGGAACCTATTGAAGCACCGCCGATTGTGAAATTCATACCCGTTGAGCCATTCCTTTCTTTGAGTATAAATGGCGGTCCTAGTCAAGTTGAAGTAGGTGAAAGTCTATCTTACACCTTGAAAGTCAGCAACAGCGAAAAAGCACCTTCTGCTGTGACTAATACCATACTTCAGATAGCCTTACCTGATTTGGTAGAACTGGCTTCTATTACACCTGAGCAAGGTAATTGTAGTGGGACTGGTACGACTTTGACTTGTAATTTGGATACCTTGCCGAATAATAGCATTACCTCAGTCGCTTTGGTTCTTCAATCCAAGTTAGTGGGGCAAGGCAAAATCGGTTTGGATCTGACCAGCAAACAAGCACCGTCGATTCAAAAGAACTCAAGCAACTTTATGGTAGTGTCGCCACCACCCCCCCCGCCACCTATACCAGTGGGTGATGCTGACTTAATGTTTGTCATTGATGATACTGGTAGCATGGGTGAAGAACTGGGGCAAATAGCCGCGAGTATCAGCGAGTTTATCTCCGTGTATGGTCAAACTGGTCCTAACGTTGGATTAGTTACCTTTAAAGACAATGTAACTAACCGAATCACCAACAACAGTGGTGCATTAGCAGCTACCAATAACATGAGTTGGTTACTGAATGGCTATGGAAGCTATGTTAAAGGTATTAAACAGTTGAATGCTGATTTAGGTGCCGATTGTCCGGAAGCCTCTCTTGAAGCACTAGATTATGCTAAAGATCAGGTCAAGATCGGTGGACGCATGATACTGGTGACTGATGCTTCTCCTCATACTGGTGCGGTTGACATTGATAAACTTATCACGGACCTACTCAGTAAAGGTATCCGCGTTGATATCATCCTTTCAGGTGATGAGTGTATTGGTAGGTGTGGTGGCGTGAGTACTGGTGACGATATCGTGAGTGCCATAGAAATATTCTCACGTATTGCCAAAGAAACTGGTGGCTTATTTGCTACGCCATTTGAAGTCAATGATGGTTCAAATTCAGGTACAACACGGTATCGGAAAGTCGCATTAAACATGATGCGAAGTACTGTATCGCCGACTGTGACGATGGTGATGCCCAACTTTATACCTCAAGGTGTCACACTTGATTTGACTATCCTGTCTGCTAACACTAGCTTTAACGCTAATAGCGAAGTCAGTTTTGGTGACGATATCAAAGTCAATAGTGTAGAAGTGCTATCTTCAACCAAAATGCGAGTCAATGTCACAGTACCAGAAAGTATCGGTACCGGATTCCGTGATATAAACGTAGTGACTCAACAAGGTGAAGACACCTCTGAAGATGCACAAGGCTTAGGCGTATTGGAAATAGTAGCTGCTTCTGATCAACCAAGTATTCTCAGCGTAACACCTGAGAGTGTATCACGGAATGGAACAGCTACCATTAAAGTCATTGGCATGAATACCAACTTTGGTAGTGGCACCAATTTGAGTTTTGGCGATTCAGGTATTACTGTGCAAAGCCTTACCGCAAACAGTAAAACTGCCTTGACAGCTATTATCAACATACCAAGTGATGCTAATCTTGGTCAACACGCTGCTGAGGTGACAAGCGGGAGTGAAGTTATAACAACGGCTTGTTCAATCAAAGCTTCACCCGCGACGGCTTCTTTGTTAGTGACTCCTTCACTTGATGAAAGCCCGATACCACGCCTCACAGAAGTCGATCCAGAACGCGGTACGCAGGGTGCATTACGTGAACTTGATATTAAGGGAGTGAATACCACGTTTGTTCAAGATGTCAGTGAATTACGCATTGGTGACAAAAATGACATTTACATACTGGAATTGACTATTCTGAGCGAGACTGAAGCAAAAGCACTCATTCAAATTGATGCAAAAGCTGAACTTGGATACCGTGATGTATTCATGTATACAGATGACGAATTTGTGTCCTTACTTGATGGGTTTGAAGTCACTCAGAGAGGACCTTGTTCTGTGGAAGGTTATGTCACCAACCAACTTGACGAACCGGTTGCTAATTTGGAATTAGACACAGGCGTTCTGCTTGGCTTTAGCGACGAATCGGGTTATTTCCAGATCACTGGATTATGGGAAGGTGAACATGAACTGGCTATTGAAGGAAGTGGTTATTCTGATGTGGTTGAATTTATAGTCAGTGACAATACTGCAATTAATGGTGATGCCAGCAGCGAAAATTGTATGGTACCGTTACAAATTGAAGTAGGTGGTTCTGACCTTTCCATTGAAATCAAGCAGGATTCATGGACAGTCTATCAAGGTGATACCTTGACGTACACTATTACAGTGACAAACAATGGTAGCGTGACAGCAACGGGTGTATCCTTTACCGATCTGCTACCAAAGAGTGCTAGTTTTGTTTCTACTAATCTGCTTGATGGCGGTAATTGTGTCACAAATGAGGATGAGCATTCTGTGACTTGTAATTTGCTGGATTTGGCACCCAATCAGAGTGCTACGGTAAAGATTCAAGTTAAGGTTGACCAAATCATTAAAGGCGGATCGGTCAATACCGTTACAGTGGATTCCATTGAATATCCACTTGATGTCAAAAAGAGTTGGGCGACGTTCCTGCCCTATTTATCTGTCCACATTAAAGATAATCCTGATCCTGTCATGCCTGGTGGTGGATTACACTATATAATCACGGTTGAACTGAGCCAGTATGCTTCAAGTGCTGCAACTGAAGTTAAGTTAGTCAGTTACTTGCCTGCTGGACTTGAGTTAAAGTCTGTTAGCTCATCCGACGATGCTAATTGTGATACGAGCAATTTCCCGACGATCACTTGCGACGTGGTTGATTTAGATGTTAGTTCACCTGAAAGTATTAGCCAAGTCGAAGTTAATATTAATGTAGTACTCAAGGATCCAGGCTTATTGCTTCTGATTAACGAAGCTCAAGTCAGTGCTAAAGGGTATTCCATTTATAAGGAAAAGGAACGTACCAAGGTATACATTCCACCCGATTATCAAGTGGATATAGCCCTTGTCATTGATGTGACAGGTAGTATGCAGCCTGAAATGAATGGAGTTAAAAATGCTTTGACAAACTTCATTGCTGAAATTGAGCAAAGTCAGTTTCCACTCACAGCTTTAGTTATATTTGGAGATGAAGTCACGCTGAAAGCGGTGACGACTGATCTGAGTCTGGTGGAAAAAGCCATAAATGATATGAAAGCCTCTGGTGGTGGAACCTGCCCTGAAGCTTCTGTTGAAGCCCTTGATGTTGCTACTACGCATGTGAAGAAAGGCGGTACGATTTTCTTCGTAACGGATGCGTCTCCGTATGAAGATGCTGATATGACTACAATCTTTGATCGTATAAAAACGAAAGAGATTAACCTTAATGCTGTTGTAACGGGTGATTGTTCCAATCAGGATAGTTGGAATCCTATTTCCCAATAACGAGTTTAGAAATCGGATTTCTTGATTCGCAAACCTGACAGGTTTTTTTAAACTTGTCAGGTTTTTTTTTGCCCTTAAGGATGATTGGAATCCTATTTCCCAATAGTCGTTATAAACTTAAACGAGTTTAGAAATCCAATTTTTTCAAAAATCGGATTTCTTGATTCACTATATTTCTCGTCAAACCTGACAGTTTTTTAAACCTGTCAGGTTTTTTTTTGCCCTTAAATGTGTTAGAATATAATTTAATAGTCGTATGATCATCCCGCAATCAAAATGATCATCTTCATTAGAAAAAGGTGGGTTTGCTACCTACGCTAGTTCCATAAACTAACTTAATTATGAGCGAAATAGATAAACCGAAAAAAGTGATTCAATGGCATGATCTAATTGGGTTGAATTTGATAGACTTATTTAAGGGTTCCAATTTTGAAGTTAAAACCGAACAAAATATGTCAACTCCCCAATATCTGGACGTGCTGATTATCTCGAAATCAACCGGAAAGCCGCTTGATAAGTTACCAGATGGATTTGAGTTTCTTAAGGATTACAATATATTAACGTATAAATCATTGAATGAGTCCTTGAACAAGTGGGCTATTGCGGAAGTAATTGGGCATTATGTTAGCTATCGTAAAAAGATTAGTCCCAAAGAGAAATTATTACCAGAATCAAGGTTTCAAGTTTATGCTGTCAGTACCAGTTATCCACAAAAACTGTTAGGTTCTGAAAAAAACTTTGAAAAAGAAGTTAAAAAGATAAAGGCTGGTGTTTATAAAATATCTTCACCACTTGTCGGTTCAATTATAATACTTGTTTTGAGTCAAATGGCATTGCAAGAGCAGAATGCACTCTGGCAATTATTTAGTGGTAAGGCAAGCGGATTTGAATATGGGGATGTTCACTATCAGTGGCATGAGCCCGCTGACAAATCATTGCTGAGACTTTTGTATCAATTGTATTTAAAAGAGGAGATTGATATGTCTTATACTTTTGAAGAATTTCACCGTGACTACACGATGCCCTTTATTGAGTCATTGCCGATGGAAGTAAGATTAAAGGGGATTCCACCAGATGAGATGTTCAAGCAGTTTTCGCCTTCTGAGCGTTTGCAAGGGCTGGCACCTTCAGAGCGTTTGCAAGGACTGACACGAGACGAAATCGAAGCCTATTTACAAAAGCTGAAATAGCGAGTAGTGTAGTAAATGAGTTTAAAAATCCGATTTTTGCCAAAAATCGGATTTCTGGATTCGTCACTACCTAAAATGTTAATAAACTTTTGTACACCTATATAAAAGTTTAATTTATGCCCGCGTGCAGTATAATGTTAATTGTAACTACCCAGTTTTTAAATAAATACTATTTTTCAAAAATAGTATTTATAACACGCATCGGGCTGGGTAGTTACGATAAATTTTATTCTGATAAATCAATTGTTTAACTACTCATAAGGAGTTTTAATATGTCAAAACTTAGATTTTGTCTTAAAACGAGTTGTTGGTTGTTTATGGGTTTAGCAGTGGCTTTGCCCATCAGAGCCGATACGAGTTCATCCATGGTGTTTTGTGAAATGGCGAATAGCTGTGTCATTTTGGATAAGAAGAATGATCCCAATTTTAACAGTATTTTTGAAAATACGGTCGAAAATGTCTTACAGTCAACCATTAAGGCGACCATTATCAGCGTTACGCCTATGAAGTTACCACAAGGGAGTACGGTTGAGGTGACGGTGACTGCGCCTAATGCCCATTTCAATACTGGAAGTATTGGTAATGTGAGTGTTGGGGAGGGTGCAATTACTGTTAATCCAGGTGGCACGGTGTTATCGCCGACGAAAATCAGGCTGAGTGTGACTGTTCCATCTAACTTGGCTCTTGGTTTTTATGACATGACGGTGATAACCGAATTGTCTGATAAAACGGAAGCGGCTGCAGGGAAAGGTGTACTTCAAGTGGTTGTCCCATCTGGTAATCCAGAAATTTTGAGTATTACGCCAAGTAATGTACCGAAGCCCTTAAGTAATTATGTCCTATCTGTATATGGGCAGAATACCAATTTTAGTAATGATTCTAAGATTGATTTTGGTGATTCGGGTATCACGGGTACCGTAAAAACTGTCCATAACAATAATTTTATGGAAGTTTATATTGATGTCAGCGATGATGCACAAAAGGGCATACATAATGTCAAGGTGACAACAGGTGATGAAGTTGCCAAAAACACGCAAGTGGGTATTTTTTGGATTGTTGATGGGACTTCTTTGCCCCCTGGTATTATGGCATTAGCACCGCAATCTGGGCAGCAACGAAATACGCTTGATGTGACGATAACGGGAAGCAATACCAACTTTTCTAATAGCAGTACGGTTGAATTTCAGAATGACGATATTAAGGTGTTATCCCAAGCAGTGGCGAGTAAAACTCAAATAACTGCAAAGATCAAAATTGCTCCCGAGACGACATTGGGTTTGTATGATGTCCAGGTAACGACGGGGAGTGAGACAGTGAGCTTTTTGAAGGGGTTTACGGTTTCTTCAGCTGCGACAGTGAGCTTGGATAACAGTCAAGCGACACAGGGCAAAGAAATTACTTTGCAAATCACCGGTGAAAATACTCATTTTACGCAAGAAAGTAGCCAGGTTAAATTGGGTACTGGTATCACGGTGTCGGAAATCACGGTAAGTAATTCAACGACATTGAGTGCCACTATTAGTATTGATGACAATGCTGAAACAAGCACACGGGATGTTTTTGTCGTTACTGGTGGAGAGGAAGCGGTGCAGCTCGCTGCTTTTACAGTGAAGCAAAAAATTCCTGGTGAAATAAAATTTTCTCAGGAAAATTACAGTGTTAATGAAAATGCAGGTACATCCACTTTCACGGTTCAACGCTTTGAGGGCAGTGATGGCGAAGCGACGGTGAACTATGAAACAAGTAATGGCTCTGCCACTGCTGGTGATTTTAAAGCAACCAGTGGTACTTTCACCTGGAATAATGGAAAAAGTGATGATAAAACATTCACAGTTGATATCTTAAATGACAGTGAATTTGAAAGCGATGAAACTTTCACTATCACGTTGAAGGATAGCGCAGGTGTCAGCTTAGATACGGCAACGGTGAAAATCGTCAATGATGATCCGCAACCATCAGGAACGTCGGATCCAAACCCGGTACTAAACCCAGGTCAAATACAATTTTCGCAAGAAAATTATGAGGTAAGTGAAAATGCCAGTGGCCCTACTGTCACGGTGCAACGTTTAGGAGGCAGTGATGGTGAAGTGACGGTGAACTATGAAACAAGTAATGGCTCTGCCACTGCTGGGAATGATTTTGAAGCAACCAGTGGTACTATTACCTGGAAAGATAAAGAAAGTGGTGTTAAAGAGTTAACGCTGAATATTATTGACGATAATGTCGTTGAATCGGATGAGACTTTTACGCTTGAGTTGACGGAAGTCACGGGTGGTGCGAGTCTGGGTTCTGTCAAAACAGCTACCTTGGTGATTACTGATAATTTGGTGATTGCTGATAATGATGCTACTACTGTTCCACCTCAACCTATCGAAGAACCAACTCCACAACCTATCGAAGAATCAACTCCACAACCTATCGAAGATTCAACTCCACAACCTATCGAAGAACCGACTCTACAGCCTGAACCCGTGTCGGTAGTGGAGCCTTTAAATCCTGGTAAAATACAATTTTCCCAGGACAATTCTGATAGGGTTAACGAAAATGCAGGTTCCTACACCGTGATGGTTCAACGCTCAGATGGTACCGATGGTGAAGTGAGCGTGACAGTTGAAACCCGTGATGGTATCAAGGCAATTAGCGGGCAGGATTTTGAGGCGATGAACCAGACTCTTACTTGGTACGAAGGAGAGAGTGGGAATAAGACGTTATCGGTGAATATCCTAAATGATGTGATGGATGAGGGGGATGAAGTTTTTAAAATCCAGTTGAAGGATGTAACGGGTAATGCCAGTTTAGGTCAAGATACTTTGATGGTGACGATTGTTGATGATGATGTAGAAACTGGTAAGCCTGAGAATCCGGTTCGCATTTGCCCTGAAAGTGGTGAAGCGAAAGGTTCGTGTAGTGTGAAGGGTGTAACGATAACGGATTTGACAGTGGCGGAAAATGCCCATATTTATGGGGGAACCTTAAATGGTAACCTGGAAAATAAAGGGCAAGTCATTGATTTTATTATTGAATCCGGTTCTGTGTTAAAAAATGATTACTGGGTTTCTAACCTGACGATTAAACCTGAAGCGGTATTGATAGGTGGTATATTGACTGGCTATATCCTCAATGAAGGAACTTTGGTTGATATTGATTTTCGTGGGGCTTATGTGATAGGGGGTTATCTGGAAGGCACGATTTTCAATAATAGCAAAGTCAATGGCTATTTTGAAGATGTGTCTTTCAAGCCTAATACCCGTATTATTGGTGGCGCATTAAAAGGAGAAATTGAAGGTGATCCTCAATATCCTGCCCTGTTAGAGTCGCTTAAAGTGATGAAGAATAGTCAGCTTTCGCATGTCATAATAGGTTCTGATGTGGTATTGCCTGAGGATGTGACGTTGGGTGAAGGCGTTGTGTATATGGAAAATGCTGGGGCTATCAGTCCAAGTGAGCCTGAACTAAATACAGAAGCCCTCGTTATAGGGGGTAGCTTTGTTAATGATGGTGATTTTAAGCTACAAAATGAACTATCGCGTTCTGATTCAATAACGATTTCTGGTCGTATCCATGTTGATCCTACGCATGTTGGACTGTCCGCTGAGATTATAGTTTGCGCCGCTTATGGTCCTTTGACTCCGCCTAGTAGTAGGCGTAAACCGCTCTTCTATATGATCGATACGGAAGATGAGTTTTATCTCTGGGACGAAGAAATTGCGAATCTGGTGACTTTTAGGAAGCTGGAATTTTTAGGTGAAGTTGAAGAGATTGAGATGTACACGGGCATTTTTGATTTTGTGGGTGTACTAAATATCTACTTTGGATATCGTTTAGAGGATGGTACCGTCGTTTATAATTTGAAGACGGTTGATGTGACCATCGTGGAGTAGGGAGCCTTACCAATTAGAAATACCATTTTTTCAAAAAAAATGGTATTTCTAAAACAATTCACAATTCCCAATTAAACATACTTCACTTCTAAAATTTCATATTCCTTGTTACCACTGGGGGCTTGTACAACGGCTACATCGCCTTCTTCTTTAGCTATCAAGGCACGAGCTATAGGTGAAGTGATTGAGATTCGGTTGTCTTTAACGTCTGCTTCGTCTTCGCCAACAATTTGATAACTTACTTCTTCTTCGGTTTCAACATTCATCAATTCGACAGTCGCACTGAAAACCACTTTACCACGCGCATTGATTTTAGTAATATCAATGATTTCTGCGTTAGCCAGTTTGCCTTCTAGTTCTATGATACGCCCTTCAATAAAACTTTGCTGTTCACGCGCCGCATGATATTCGGCATTTTCCTTTAAGTCACCAAGCGCACGCGCCTCAGCAATGGCTTGGATCACGTTAGGGCGTGCCACACTTTTTAATTCATGTAATTCTTCACGCAATTTTTGTGCGCCGCGAGTTGTCATGGGTGATTTTTTCATATTGATTTTCCTAATTCCTTATGCAAATCTTGTAAACAATTAACATCAGTTGTATTGAGTATCTTTAAAGCCAGTATCGTTGCCCTGGCACCAGCGACCGTTGTTGTATAAGTGACTTGATGCTGTAAGGCGGATCGACGAATGGCAAACGAATCCGCTATTGCTTGTTTACCTTCTGTCGTATTGATAATCAAATTGATTTCATCATTTTTTATCCTATCAACGATATTAGGTCTACTATCAGTGACTTTATTAACAATCGTGCTTGTCATTCCTGCTTGTTGAAGTGCCAGAGCCGTACTTCGTGTGGCTAATAGTTCAAAACCCAAGTTTGCTAATTCTCTGCCAATATCGACGATTGCCGGTTTATCAGCATCCCGTACACTTAAAAAGGCGATACCAGAGCGTGGTAAATTAATGCCCGCCGCCAGTTGTGATTTAGCAAACGCTTCACCAAAACTTTGCCCTACTCCCATGACTTCACCAGTCGATTTCATCTCAGGACTGAGTAAGGGATCTACCCCTGCAAATTTGGCAAAAGGAAAAACGGCTTCTTTGACAGAATAGTAACTGGGGATACATTCTTTAGTCACACCTTGCGCTGCTAAACTGCGCCCAACCATACAGCGAGCGGCAATACGTGCTAAAGATAAGCCGGTTGCCTTAGAAACAAATGGAACGGTGCGCGAGGCACGCGGGTTGACTTCTAAAATATAAATGCTTTGGTTTTGAATAGCAAATTGGGCATTGGCTAATCCTACTACTTTTAAAGCAGTTATCATACGGGTCATTTGCTCACGCAATTGATCCTGTATCATTTGTGATAAACCGTAAGGTGGCAAAGAACAGGCTGAATCTCCGGAATGTACCCCGGCTTGTTCAATATGTTCCATAATACCGCCAATAATGACAGATTCACCGTCACAGATTGCATCGATATCGACTTCTATCGCGTCTTCTAAAAAATGATCGAGTAATACGGGTGATTCATTGGAGACGGCTACCGCTTGGCGCATATAATTTTTTAAGTCATTTTGGTTATAGACGATTTCCATCGCTCGTCCACCCAGGACATAAGACGGTCTAACAACAAGCGGATAACCAATTTCATCCGCCAGGGTTAATGCCTCTTCAGTCGTGCGGGCAGTGTGGTTAGGTGGTTGCAATAAACCAAGTTGATGAATTAATTGTTGGAAACGTTCACGATCTTCGGCTAAGTCAATCGAATCAGGGCTAGTGCCTATCATCGGCGCACCGGCGGCTTCTAAGTCTCGTGCCAATTTTAACGGTGTTTGCCCACCATATTGTACAATGACACCTTTGGGTTTTTCTAAGTCTATGATTTCTAAGACATCTTCTAAAGTTAAGGGTTCAAAATAAAGTCGGTCCGATGTGTCATAATCAGTGGACACGGTTTCCGGGTTACAGTTGATCATGATAGTTTCATAACCATCATCGCGTAAAGCCAGGGCAGCTTGGACACAACAATAATCAAATTCAATGCCTTGACCGATACGATTAGGACCGCCGCCCAATATTATAATTTTATCGCGTTGGCTAGGGCAAGCTTCGCATTCTTCTTCATAGGTTGAATACATATAGGCGGTAGTGGCTGCAAATTCAGCGGCGCAGGAGTCTACACGCTTGAAAACGGGGCGTATGTTAAATTGATGGCGTAAATTCCTAATGATTTTTTCTTCGATATCAAATAGTTGTGCTAAACGCCGATCTGAAAAACCTTTACGTTTGAGGGCACGGATGCGATCAGCCTCTATATTTTCTAAACAGCCAATACATAAACTGGACTCTTCATCGACTAAATTAGCAATTTGGACCAAGAACCAGGGATCGATAGCGGTGAATTTTTGTACCTCTTCAATTGACCAACCTGCACGAAATGCGTCGGCGATATACCATAAACGTTCCGGTCCTGGCACTTGTAATTGATAGCGCAGCAAATCGCGTACTTCATTTGATGTCAAATCTAAATCAGGATCTATACGTTCATCTAATCCATTAACACCGGTTTCTAAACCGCGTAGGGCTTTTTGTATGGATTCTTGGAAGGTGCGTCCAATCGCCATGACTTCACCAACGGATTTCATTTGTGTTGTTAATAAAGCTTCGGCTTGTGGAAATTTTTCAAAGGCAAAGCGAGGTACTTTGGTTACAACGTAATCAATGGTGGGTTCAAACGAGGCGGGGGTGGCACCGCCTGTGATTTCATTGGCGAGTTCGTCTAAGGTATAGCCGATAGCTAATTTAGCAGCGACTCTGGCGATTGGAAAGCCTGTGGCTTTTGAGGCAAGGGCTGATGAGCGTGAAACGCGGGGATTCATTTCAATAATTATCATGTGCCCATTTGTTGGATTAATAGCAAATTGTACATTAGAGCCCCCGGTATCTACTCCGATTTCTCGCAATACCGCTATTGAGGCATTACGCATGATTTGATATTCTTTGTCGGTCAGCGTCTGAATGGGTGCGACGGTGATAGAGTCGCCGGTATGTACGCCCATGGGATCTAAATTTTCTATTGAGCAGACGATGATGCAATTATCCTTATGATCGCGTATTACTTCCATTTCAAATTCTTTCCAGCCCAGCACGGATTCTTCAATTAATAATTCATTAATAGGAGATAATTCTAAGCCCCGTTCACAAATAGCGGTAAATTCTTCACGGTTATAAGCGATACCGCCTCCACTACCGCCCAGGGTAAAGGAGGGGCGAATAACAATGGGAAATCCTATTTGGCTTTGCGCTTCAAAAGCGTCACCTAGGTGACGGGCGATAAATGAACGAGGCATTTCTAAGCCAATGTTTCGCATAGCGTCGCGGAATTTTTCCCGATTTTCGGCTTTTTCAATTGCTTCAATAGATGCCCCGATCATTTCTACATCAAATTGCTCTAAGATTCCCTCACGTACTAAATCTAGGCTACAGTTTAGGGCAGTCTGCCCGCCCATGGTGGGTAATAGGGCATCTGGGCGTTCACGTTCAATAATGCGGGCAACGGTTTGCCATTGAATGGGTTCAATATAGGTGGCATCAGCCATTTCCGGATCTGTCATAATGGTGGCAGGGTTAGAATTGACTAAGATGACACGATAGCCTTCTTCTTTCAAGGCTTTACAGGCTTGCGCCCCAGAATAGTCAAATTCACAGGCTTGCCCAATGACAATTGGACCGGCACCTATGATTAAAATACTTTTTAAATCAGTACGTTTCATTTTTTTCAGTTATCCAGAAAAGTTTTATTTGGCAACAAATACTATATATGGCAAAGTTGGATTTGGGGTTAAAAGCCGTTTTATATATTTCGCTGGATAATCCTATCATTAATGGTTATAAATTGCTTGAAATTGCAGAGGGATTTTATCAAAAAGGGGGAAAGATATTATTAATTGATGAAATTCATTATCAGGCGAATTTTGAGCTGGATTTAAAAACGATTTATGATTTTTTTGACATTAAGGTGGTTTTTTCAGGTTCTTCCGCTATTGCTTTAGATAAAGCGGATTTGTCAAGGCGAGTTGTGATTTATAAAGTACCTGTTTTGTCTTTTCGTGAAAAAATTGAACTTTTCAAAGATCATAATTCTTAAAGACTTATGATTTTTAGCGCCCTAAAAAGTTCAAATTATAGCCGTTTGCAGTATTTCATTCATTCAGAAATCCGATTTTTGGCAAAAATCGAATTTCTATCTACTAACCATCAACTGATTTCTAAACGATGAAGGGATTTTTCAAGTTGTACACAGTCGTCAGTCATTTTATAGAGATAGTTTTTTTCACCATCTTCTCCCTGGGCATGAAAATAACCTGATAGTTTTAAACCACTTTTTGCAATGAGAGAAAGCATACTTTTGAAAAATTTCAAGCCTTCTTCCGTGACATCAGCCCCGTAAAATAAATAAGCTGTCCAATTAATGTTGGCTTCATTCCAGCACCAGCCTTTCAAATACAAACTTAATTTCGGATCCGCCTCATATTGTTTTTGAAGCGATTTGAGCATTTCAATAGTGTGTGAAAAATTTTCTGGCTCAACTTCAAGCCAACCTCGTAGTGAATAGTAGTATGCCATGTTTATTGTTCCTTATTCCAAATAACCAATTTTCCTCCCTTTTCTTCAATATATTGTTGAATATCAGAATGGGGAGCGTATTTAAACCAAAACTCTGCTGTTTTGGATCGATCTTTCGCCATTTTTATGGTTTCTTTAATCTGAGTTCTATTTTTTTTATTCAAAAAATTTTTGGGTTTTTTAATGGCAGATTCGGAGTCTTTTGCCTGTATTAAAGCCTCATTTGTAACACTGTCAATCTCCTTTTTATTAATAACCTCTGATATTCCACCTGTTTTTTCACGAACATCTTCTTCATATTGTTTACCAGCCTCACCATGTTCTTTTCCTGATTTTGGCATTTTCAGTTTGTTCCTATAACCTTTTGAGTTATTGCTGATTAATCCCTAAAACTAATAAATATTAATTATTAATTTTAATTATAATATAGACAAGCCAAAATATCCGTTGACCTGGTACCTCGGATAACGGTTTTGCCTACCATCACTTTGGGATTAAGAATAATCCGCTCACATAGGTGTTCGGGATTTTTATAAGCCCTTGTATAAAGGCACTTTAGCTCAAAATGATTTTCATGACTAAAACTCATAAATAGGGCGAACACGCAGGTTCGCCCTACCAATTAACGCGCCTGCAATTTTCGCAACATATTTTTAACATACGCATTACTGGACTCAATCGCTAAGACTTTTTGGTAAATGGCGGTAGCTTCATCATATCGCCTGGTTAAGCTTAAAAGGCTACCGAGATTAATATGCGCTTTTAGATTATGTGGGTAAATTTTAATGGCTTGGCGGTAAGAGGCTTCTGATTCACTAAAACGTTTTTGCTCAAAATAAATATTACCCTGGTTAACTAAAAATTTAGCTTGATCAAAGGGGCGCATGAGATGTTTCATTGCCAAAGCACGCTGAATCCAGAATAGCGCTCTTTTATATTTGCTTAAACTTTTGTAAGCGACAATTAAATTCAGTGCGGTTTCGACATCAAAGGAAAATGATTGAGAACCATCCGGATTTCGGTGTCGCGTGACAGCATGATTTAAAACATCAATGCTTCTTACAAGCGTTTTTTGACTTTGCTTAGTATGCCCTTGTGCTTTTTCTAATTGCCCCCTTTGAACCAAATGTTTGCCGAGGATAATCCAACCTCGTTTCTTTTCAGGTGATTGTTCGACATTGTGTTGCCATAGGGCGACTGGATCGCGCCACTTCTGATTGCGTTGCCAAGTTGTTGTGCCTAATATTAATAATAAGCTCATTGTTAAGCTCATCATTATGACTGGGGTTAGGTGTGAATTTAGCCATTGGGGTATTTGTACCACGAGTAGCCAGGCACATAGCACTGCTAAACCTAAATTAGGTAAATAAGTACGATGTTCAAATATGACATCGCGGATTGGGATTAAACTGGATTCGACTGCGTGGGCGAGGTAATAAAAGAATATGCCAAATGCTACCAACGGGCGGCGGCGTAATTGATAGGCTGCTAAACTCAATAATAAGAAATGCCCCATGAAAGCCCATATTGCTTCACTATGCAAGAGCCTAGCAATCAAGTGATAGCGTTCATGGATATAAAAAAAGCTATCTGTTATTGGGTAACTATAATCAATGTGTGAACTGGCAGTCCAAAAAAATAGACTGATATAAGTCCATAAAACACTCATTTGCGTTGCAAGGTATGAGGTACGGGAAATCATAGTCGTTTCCCGCGTGAGGGCTTCCATGGCTTCTAATGAAAATGGGTTTTGCTGAAATAGATAAGCCAAGATAATCCAGACTATCCCTACACCAGTGGCTGCTATACCGCCCGCCAGAATTAAATGTCGTTTAGAACCAGGGAAAAATAGTAATTCTAATAACAATAAACTAATAGGCAAAGTCGCTGTATTTTGTTTAGTCAAAAATCCGAGTAATGCGAATAGGATACAAGCTAATATCCAAAAAGTACGCAGTTTCCAGTTTTCCGTTAAACGCGCCTGGATAAAACTCGCCATAGTAGCGATATAAAATAGGGCTGCTAATGAAGCGAGCCTTTGTACAATATAAGTGACTCCCTGAATTTGCAAGGGATGGAGTACAAATATCAGTGCTGCGATAAGTGGCAACCAGCGTTTATTTTCTTCTGATAAAACGGTATTAAGGGCAGGGGTACGCACTAAACCGCGTAATAAACCCAATATCGCACAGCCCGTTAAAAAGTGAATTAAGATATTAATGACATGATAGCCAGCAACTTGAAATTGGTGAACTTGATAATTAAGGGCAAAGCTGAAATAGCCAACAATTCGTAGGGCAGAAAATTGCCATAATTCTGCTAAAGTGCCCTGCCAATCAAAAATGATTGGATTTTCCTGAATTGATGAAAAATCATCTAGGTAAAATGGTACATCTAAAGTGTGTCCATAAGTCAGTACGATAGCAAGTGCCAATAATAAGACTTGCACGCTACTGAGTTTCATTAAAATATTTTTATTCATTTGGGGATAGGGAATAGGGAATAGGGAATAGGGAACAGTTCATAATTGATAACTCATTGAAAATAGAAATCCCATTTTTCAAAAAATGGGATTTCTTAATATGCCTTGGTAACTGATAATAGAAGTACTATTAGAACCAAGGCTGGAAGGCAGTGAGAATGAGAAAAGTTTCTAATGAGTCTTCTTTTTCAGCTTCCGCAAATAGGCTTCGATTTCATTTGGTGCCAGTCCTTTCAAACGATCATCAGGTGTAAACTGCTCAAACACCTCATTAGGCGCCAGTCCTTTTAAACGCTCATTAGGCGCCAGCCCTTTCAAACGCTCCTGCGTTGGAATTCCCTTTAATCTCATCTCAAACGGTAAAGATTCAATAAAGGGCATGGTGTAGTTACGGTGAAATTCTTCAAATGTGTAAGGCATCTTAACCTCCTCTTTTAAATACAGTTGATATAACTGGTTAAGTAATGATTTATCCATTGGAACACGCCACTGATAATGGGTATCACCGTACTTAAAGCCCTGTCCATGACCACTAAACAATTGCCATAAGGCATTTTGTTCCTGTTGTGCCATTCGACTTAGAACGAGTATTATATACATTCACTGATTTAATAGTATTTAATGGTATTAAATAGAAGAAAATACTAAAGAACTTTGTCGTTCAAGCAATCTACAATTCGATGGTGTTGATGAAAAAGGTTCCCCAGGAATTCGCCTAAACGCCAATCTGCCATTTGAGTAAATCGAATTGATTTGTTTCAGGAATTTTTCTTTCACTAAAACAATATCGCCCTTGCTAAACTTTCCGACGCGTTGATTGACTTGATATTTAACGCGACCTTTGCCTTTTTTCGGTTGTACGTGATATTGTCTTCTAGTTTGTGTCGCTCGAAAATTGATATGGTAAAAATGGTCTTTATGAAAAGGTATCACTTCACCTGTTCTTAATGTGGCAACCGCTAAGGCATCTGCATCATGAGCTTTTGGCAAACCCTGTTCTTTTCGGAATGCCGAGGTTTCATACCCGTATACCTTTGAGACTTTGTATTTCTTGTTCAATTTAGAATACAGATAGTTTTTTCCCTGCATAGTGCGTTGGGCGATCTGATCTTTAAAGCCATCCACCCCTTTCTTTTTGAGTGTGATTGTTCCATCATGAATCCCGTCATGACAATTCGAACAAACCGTTATCAGATTTTTAATCGTCTCGGAACCGCCATTTTTTCGATAATGGATGTGGTGTGCTTCAAGTGGTGTCTGCTTTGCCTTGCAATACTGGCAGGTGAAATGATCTCGAATCAACTTTCGAGGTTTAAGTTTTTCTTCAAAAAACTTAAACCTCGAAACCAGTCTGAGATTTTCATGCAGTCGGTTTGATTGTTGATAATATTTACCATTTAGTTTGGCATCATTCAGTTTCGCAATATCAATTTGCACATCTTCTATAATAACCACTTTAATCGGTAAAGGTAATTTGTTTATCGTTCTTATAACCTCTTCTACATTGGTTTTGATTGAGACGGGCAACCTAAAAGCACGCTTTGCGGCTTCGCGATTATCAAACCGTGCCTTTCTATACCACAACCTTGATCTTCTTTGTCTGCGATTAGCAGCACGTCCTTGCATCTTCTTTTTAACATCTGTTCTATGGTTGATATAGCCTGACATTAAGAT
>QNES01000074.1 GCA_003645255.1 Gammaproteobacteria bacterium | reverse complement strand
TTTCAAACAATAGCGCAGAGCCAGTTGGATATTGATTTCACGTTTTCGTCCATCCAGGGGTTGCAAAAAAAAATGTTTAAAACCAAAGTCTTGAAAACGCTCTGGGGGTGCATCAAGCTGTGGGTAAGCTAATTTTAATTCATCCCCACTTTGTAATAGCAAGGGAGCGTGTGCCTTAGGGCTGACACAAACCCAATCCAGCCCCGCGGGTGCAGCCAATGTACCATTAGTTTCAAGGGCTATCTCAAAACCGGCTTGATGAAATTTTTCAATCAGCACCGTATCTAATTGTAACAACGGCTCGCCACCCGTACAAACAACAAAAGGCTTAGCCACTCTTCCCTCCCAAATCGCAGCCACCTTTTCAACTAATATTTGCGCCGAACTAAATTGCCCACCATTTTGCCCATTAACTCCCACAAAATCGGTATCACAAAATTGGCAAATTGCCTGAGAACGATCTTTTTCACGCCCTGACCATAAATTACAGCCCGCAAACCGACAAAAAACGGCTGCCCGCCCAGTATGCAAACCTTCACCTTGTAAGCTATAAAATATTTCTTTAATAGAATAAATCATAATGTATACTGGAATCCAAAGCCTGCCAGTGGTCATTTTGAAAATGATTTTCTGGATGAAATGATCGCGCTCTGAACTAACACATTTGAAAGAAAAATGATGGTGGGTGCAGCTCTACCCACCCTACGCTTGCTAGGAGCAATCCCTTGTGGTTGCCCTAAGTAAAAATGATAAAGGGATCAAATTCTATTTGAATTTTATGTTACAAATTAATTTGAACCTGGAGCATTTTTACGATACTTGTTCATTTGCCTTACTAAACATCCAATTTAAGGTATCAAATACCCATTGCAAATCTGTAGTAGCTGATATTTTTCTAGTATCTCTGGTAAAAGACTTACCACTTTCCAGTTGAGCAAACATCCAAATATCACCTGTCGTCACCGAAGCATAACAGATTTTGACACCTTGCCGAGAGGCAGCGACCATTTCAGCTAGAGCTTGCGCCCAACCTTCATCAAATTTTTCTTGCTTCGCCTCAATAACACATAGAGGAGGCAATGCCATGCTTCTGTATTTTATCTTCGGTGCTATTAAATAATCGGGTTCACCTTTTAATCCCTCGTCTGGTTCTACATTGTAGGGTACATGCGACCATACAAAAAGGTTGCTGTATTTTTCTGCGACTAAGTCTAAAATAGGTTTGATAATATCTTCACATATTGTAACTTCATTAATAAAACTCATTTCATCTTGTAGCTTACCTTCAATCTTTGAAAACGGATAATTCTCTATTTCAATGACTAACCTATTAACAAAGGGTTTAGAAACCACCTTAATATTAAATTTGTCAATGACTTCATCAATTGTTTTAAAATCACTATATGACATAGCACAGTTCTCCTAGAATTGATTATAATACTTCTCTAAAAATACGATGGCAATCATAATACACTTTGATTTCAACGAACTGGCACAAGCTGAATTTCAAATAATTGGGACCAAAATTTTCCCGTGACAAAGAGCCGTTGCCCTATTTTGTCATAAGCAATGCCGTTAAGCACATTGGGTTTTGGATGAGTCGTTTTAGGTAACAAAGATTTCAATCCATTCAGATCGATCCATCCTAGAACTTGTCCAGTTTGAGGAGAAATGCGGGCAATGAGATCGCTCTTCCACACGTTTGCAAAAATTTCACCTTCAATGTATTCCAATTCGTTCAGTTTAGTAATAGGTATATTTTGATCTCGCACTTGTATAAAGCCGATTGTCTCAAAAGTCTTTACATTTAAGAAATATAACTTATCTGTACCATCACTCATAATCAGTTTTTCACCATCGTTTGTCATACCCCAACCTTCTGTGGGATAAGTAAAATGAGTTAATGGTTCAAAGTTTTTGAGGTTATAAACGAAACCTATTTTGGATCGCCAAGTGAGTTGAATGATTTTATTTTGCCAAATCGTCATACCTTCTGCAAAATAACGCCGAGGCAAATGATAGATTTGCAAGATTTCACCCGTTTTTAAGTCAACTTGACGCAGTGAGGATTGTCCCCATTTACCAGTACTTTCGTAGAGAACACCATCATGATAAATCAAACCTTGTGTAAAAGCTTTATGATCATGTGGATAAGTATTGATAACGCGATAGTGATAGTATCTTGGTGTTTGTCCTTGAGCGACGTTGTCCCAAAATAGGATTATGATAGGGCTTATTAGTAAGAGACTGCTAATAAGAATAAGCGTTTTTTTATGCATAATATGCATAAAATTCATACGTGTTCGCCCAGCAAATAAACCTGTCAGGTCTTGAATACCTGACAGGTTTTGACTCATTCACCCACATACTCTAACAAACTACTATAGGAACGATTGCCCGACCATTTGGTATAAACGCTGAATTTGCCCATACCAATTGTCACCTTTCCCTCAAATATATTCCCTTGTTTTTCAAGGTGATGCCATTTTTCACCAATCAGAACAGCCACTTTATCTGCCGATATGGCTAATTTAAAACTTTGCTTCGTACCGGCACGTAAATGAGCCTGTTTGGGGGTATAAAGATAGCCCTGGTTTTCCTTAAACGGGGCAAAGGTTTTTGGAAAACCAATTTTGCCAGACATACCCTGATTAACTTTAACGGTATAATCCAGTGCTTGTTGATAATCTGCGTCTGATTTGTGTTTCGCAAATAATCTGAGAAGATAGTCACCAGGTTGGGGAAAAACGGTATGAATTTCATATTGTTCCCCTTTTTTCTGAACCAGGGTGAGAGATTTATCTAACCGCTTGTTATTTTTATACAATACCGCGCTCATCAAAACATCAGCAGGTGCGAACAGGGTGACCAATACCTGCTTTTCCGTTTTAATTAAACGCCGAGGGTGGCTATCCACTTTTAAACCTGTATCAAAAAATATTTGTTCTGGAGAAACGGCTTGTTCTTCATCTGCCATGCCCTCACTAGCGATAATGCGATAGTCAAGTGCCCAGCGATAGGCACCCGGTTCAGATTGCCGTTTAGTAAATAGCCTCAAAGTATATTCGCCAGGGCGAGGAAAAGTCACACGGATTTCATATTGCCCCGCTTTTTGACGGATTGCAGTATGTGATTGTTCAACTTCATAGCGATTGTCTAATAACAATTTAGCGGTCAGTACCGCATTTTGGGGTGCGTTTAGCACAATAGTCACTTTATTTCGTGTATTAATCGTACCTTGCGGATGACTGCCCACTGTCAAACCCGTTCTGAAAAACGCGGGTCTTAGATAAACCCGCTTATCATATTCTGATTTTGAAATAGGCGGTTTGAGCAATTGCCAGCGTGCTTGTTTCGGGAAATGATCATAAATAAATTGTTCAGGTGGGGTTAAAAAATAATGATCCTGAAATTGGCGAACAAAACGCTTTGCCTTCTCATCCAAATAACCCGCGCCCCAAGTCGTGTCTATCAATTGCCATTGCCCATCAATTTTCACCGCATTCCAGGCATGATTGATAGAATCAGTGCCTTCCACTGAATAACTATAACCCTTTGAATATCCACTGATATTTTCAACTTCAAGTCCAGCGGCTTGCCCTAGCAACTTAAACAGCCCAGCGTAGCCATCACAAACTGCCCTCCGACTTTTCAGTACCCCATCAGGGCTTAAATCGCCCGTATGACCACTGAAAAAGCCCTGATCATCATAAGCGATGTTATGAGTCATCCAACGATAAATGGCTCGAACTTTTTCCCGATCATTTTTTGCCGGTTCGATGAGATAAGCCGCCAGTTTTGATAATGAGTTTTCAACACGCTTTGGCGTATTTAACGCGTGTTTATCAATCCGCTCATAGCCAGGATGGGAAATGAATGAAGTTTCCTGTACTTTTTGGGGTGCGACATTTGTGGGCAGACATCCAGAAAGCATCATTGAAAAGAAAAAGACGGGGATTAACCCTTTAATAAGATTAGTCATTATTTTTTAGCTCCTTTATGTACAAAACAGTATTATAACATTTCAAAATTCCATGTGTTCAGCGCGAAGCATTGAAGATCAAACAAGGGCAGACACGCAAGTCTGCCCCTACAATACGTGACATAAATAATTTTTCTGTATTTCATGAATAATATGTGGTTGAATGTCATATTGTTTAGCTAAATTTGACCATTGTGAGATTGCGTCTTTTACTTGTTCTATTATTTCGGTTAAATGACAGACATTATATTTTTTTGCAAGCACCTTTAAATCTTTTAATTGTGGATGTTTGCCTTCACCATTAATACTCATAGCATGTTCACCTGCCATACCTATGGTAGGCATTAAATCATAAGCGGGTGCGAGTTGCCATTGAGCTTGTTTATCAAACCTAAAAGAAAAATTTTTCACATGATCGTCTCGATTGTGGGCAATAATATTAAATAACATCCGTCTGAAAGCTTGTTTGATAGCAAGTTGTTGTTTGGTTAAAACTTGGGTGACTTGCAAATAAGTGTCATAGTCACAAGATGGAATACGATGATCGGCATGAATTAATCCCCCTAAAGTCTGAGTATGAATGCGCTGATTGCCTTCACGATCAAAACGCTTGATGGCAAAATATCGCTGATTATTTTCGACCGGGATGAGCCGTGTTTTGGGTAAATCAATACCGGCTTGTGTAGCCATTAAAGAATAGACATATTCAATCGCACCCGCCTCTTCAAAATCTTGGCTTTGTGAAAATTTCACCAAATAATGTTCATAACCTTTCGGTAATTCGTCGAAACCACTGATAACCTGATTCACCTCATTTAAACCAACAATCACTTTTGGTCTCGCGCCACCTGATGAGCCACCTAAAAGTTGTAATGCTGGAAAAATCTTTGTACCGGTTAAAACTTGCTGTGCTTTTTCAGCTAACACACTGAGTTGTAATGCTGATAATTTATCACTTTGCTGAAATTGAGCAGGATGATAAGTGAGCGCACCCATGGTACGCTCGCCCAGATACGATAAGCGTTCTAATGGAGTAATGGTTTTGATGCCTAATTGTCGAAAAGCTCTATCCATTAATAGCAATCCCCATCCATCAGGCAATGAATCATTAAAAAGTCCATATAATCCCGCAAACACTCGTTCCTTTTCTATAAAAACCCCCGATTTATTGGGTAGATAAAAAGGAGAAAGTGCTAAACCCGTTTTTATAAATTCTGGCGTATATTCAAACAGTATTTGCTTTTTATAAGGTACGAGATGCCCAACTGTGATGACTTGATTTTGTATCAAGTGAAAACGCACTTCAATTTCCACCGAATGAATCACCCCTCGTTTTTCGTTTACCTCTTTGTCGTTTTTTGGTGAGTTTTTTAATATCAGATAAAGTCATAATTTCAGGCTCTTCAAATAATGGCATCAATTCACTTAATCGCCCGAGGGCTAGTGCAATCAATAATAATCTTTCCAAAGAAATTTTACCTGTGTTTTCAAAGCGTTTTAATGAAGCCAGTGTTATTCCAGCCCGTTCAGCCAATTCTGCTTGAGTCCACTCGTTAATTAAACGCAAACGTTTAAGTCGTTGGCTGAAAATGAGTTGTATTTCATGAGGCGTTTGTAAATTAAAGGTTAACATATTAGCCAATACAAGTGAATAAGTAGGTTAATAGCCATGATTTTAATTATTATGTTTCATACATTTGTCAAATGATTTTGAACAAGATTAAACTGACTGAAGGATTAACAGGATTAAAAAATGATTATGGTTTGAAATTTATCTTTAAACGATTGATTTAGTTCACCATTTCTATTTTTTAGTTTTTCTTCAAAAAACGAAAACATCTGCTCAATCCGTTAAAATCTATCCGCTATATAAGTTATCCTATCTATGATACCGGAAACATCACTGATATAACAACCTTTTCTATCAGCAGTCAATACCGAGTTTTCCAATAAATAAAATTCCCACTCCACACCATCTGTTATGATGCCATATATCTTGCTTTGTTCAAATACTATGAGTGTCGCATACATTTCAGCCAGACATTGACCGATACCTTTGCCTATTTGTGCCGGTTTCACTTCAACAATTGATATGATTGGGGCAATAAATTTATAAGCATGTAAACTCAAAGCGCAGTCATACTTACCGTTTAACTGATGCGGTAAATCGGGTGTTTTATCGAATTCAAGATTAATCGGTGGCTCGAAAAAAGCACCCACATCTTTTACGACGCAAGTATTTAATAAGACAGGCGTTATCAAAAGATGACTTCTTGTTGCTTCATTAGTATCCTCATTTAAAGCAAAACGAGACTTGATTTCATCGACGGCTTTTTGAGTATCAAGATACGCTTTGTGACTGGGTATTAAGTTTTCAAACAAGTTGCCCCTCGCCGTTTGCACTTTAAAAATTTTTTCTAATTGCTCCGTTGAGTATCCTTTATATTCACTAAAAGACATTGCAAAACCTCCAAAATTAAAATACTTGTTATGAGTTTCCAAAATACTATTTTTTTTAAACAATATTTTTTGGGTTGTTGGGATGTTTCACATAAGGTAGTGGTAGATTTCCTACCCACCCTACAATTAAAAAAGGGACAAGTCTATTGTAGGATGGCTGCCCTTAAAATGGCATTGAGGTGAATTGACTTGATGACTTATTTTGAAAGGGCTTTGACTGATTGTTATAGCTTCCTTTTTTATCATCATCATCATCGCTTAAAAATTGTTCATGCTGAGTATCCGGTAAAACCCCATAAGGATAAACCATTAATCTAATCGGTAATTTGTTAACACCCTTGGGTTTAACCGTAAGCATGTAAGCATATTGCTTTTCTGTCGATGCAGATTGAATCGTAGTTGAATCACTAAAAGAATTTTCATCTCGTTTTTCGTCAGTGTTTTGGGATTCATCTGTAGTACTTGCTAATTTATCAATTTCTTCTGCCTCTTTAACTTGTACTGCTATGGTAAAAAAATGAGTGGTAGAAAAATTTACCCATGAACGAAATTCCGCCAATTGTTCCGGTTCCATAAACTCATTAAAATCACTATAAGATTTAAATTCTTCTTCACGGCGTTTTGTCATGATAGTTTCAATGGTATCTCCACTCATACCAGGTAATAACATCAAAGCTTCACGAGTTGCTAAATTAGGATTAACACCGGTTTTATTACCATACACGGTGAAAGCATTGTTCATTTCTACCCCTTTAAATACTTCAGCAAAACCTTTTATCAACAGCAGCTCTTCCACTGTTTCTAAGCGACTATTACGTGGCTCATAAGGCGGCGATAAAGTTTCATAATAATCTTTTTCCGCACCATTAATACGTTTAAGCTCATCACCATCAATCCAATCATGCCAAGCATCTTCCAAAACACCTAATTTTTCGGGATCATTACCAATACGTTTTTCTAATAATTGACGTAATTTTTGCTTAGATAAACGTTGAAGGTTAATTTTACCAGCATGATCATAAATACGAACGGTAACGCTATCGGGAATAGGATAAGCCAAATCAAGTACCCGCCCATCAAAACGATATTTTTTATTTTTACGTTCACTTAAAGGAACATCTTCCACCCCTGGCGGATCAGGCATTTTGTTAATAAGCAATTCCATTTCCGCAGAGCGTAATGCTTGAAGCGTATCATTCCATGCTTGCAATCCCAATTTATTATAAAAGACAGCTTTAGCTGATAAGCGCGTCTCGCTTGCTAAAACTGTTATCATAATAGTTACAATAACAACAAACCATAAAACGATAATTAGAATTGCGCCACGTTGTGAATTTTTTTTAGCCATTTTGCGCCTATTTTTGATTTTAATTTTTATGAGGGCTTATCATTACCTACATTGTAGGATGATCTAACTTTTATATATTATTCAAAAAATAATTTGTAACGATTCTGCCTTGAAATTTATCTCAAGGCTGAATAATCATTTTACATAAAAATTTTTGCATCCAAAACTTTTTTATGTTATTTTTATATAGACTTTTTTTAAATTGAATTTTCCTGTATTTTGGACTCCAAAGCTTTAGCTTTGTACAATTATTTTAGGAACACCCTTAATTTTCAACGAGAACTCACTATGAAACTCAAATTTCAAATGGCATTTTTGAGCTTGTTATTGACATTGACTGGCTGTATAGCCGTTATCAGTGACAATGCGACTTACCCTACCACGCCTTACAAAGAGACAGTTCCAATAGATCGCGTCAATAAAAAAGCGAAAAAAGCCAATGATGGCTTTAACAAAAAACCGAGTATTTCTTCGTCTGACAATGAAAAACCATCGAGTAAGTATAATCGGGTGGATCAGAAAGTGAAGTCAGGCACAGACAACCTGGGTAAAGCACAGAAAAAATCGCCGATTTCCAATCCTAACCTGGGAAAAAAACCCAACAAAGCAGCAGAAGTGAAAAGTTCATCCGGGAAAGATAGCGATTCTTCCAAAAATAAAAAACAAAGTTATACCAATTGATAGAGCATTATCCTTACCTGCATATTCAGAGTAGGGGCATTCGAGGTTTGAGTTTTTTTGAAGAAAAATTAAAACCTCGAATCCTGTATGTTCGCCCTGGCTTAACTTAACAGCAGACTTTGTCTTTCAAAAACAAACGGCTAACAATATTTTTTATCCATTTTCAGGCTTAAAAGCTCGATAAATATCTAAAAGCGCGTCAAAGTCTCCAGCTATTTCTTCACTGCTATCATTAATCTCATTATCAGCTATCAATCCGGTAGCCTCATCCATTATAGATTCAGCACTGCCACAGCTCACATAGTAAGTAGCCAGTTGCTTAGGATTTATCCAACTTTCTGCCGGTATGACCGTTTTAACTTGAATTTTAGCCAATTCGCTAACGTTCGCAACCAAATAGGAAAACAGATAATTATTAAAAGCACTTAAAATATAAGGACTATGCGTCGTCATGATAAAACGATTTTTATCAAAATGACAATGATACACCCGACAGATCAACTCAATTAATTTATACTGAGAGTATGGATATAAATGGGCTTCAGGTTCTTCAATCGTGACAAAATTAAGCAGCCCCGAATAAAAAACATCCATCAATATAAGTATCAAGGGAAGCACTTCTTGTTGTCCCGAAGAGGCTCTATCCAGTGTAATATACTGTTTATTTTCAAAATAAATGCGATTTTCACCATTGACATATTTAAAATGTCCTTTTAGGATGTCTTTTAAGAGAGGCTCTAACTCTTTGCTTAAAATATGAGCAAAGTTTTTTCTGGATAATTCAATGTGTCGCCCAAAATTTAAAAGCATTGGATCAATACTAATTGCCTCCGACGTGAGACTAAAAAGCGACTCCGAGATTAACGAATAAACGGCTCGTCCGGCTGGAATTAGGGTAGTTTTATACTTTGACTGAGGTAAATTATCATAATGTATTGTGCCATTTTTAAGTATGATTTTGCAGTGACTCAAATATTCGATGTGAGCATTTGGATTCTGCTGCAAATAATGTTCACCAAAAAATTTATTAAAAATGGTCAACAAATATTCTGGTTGAGTCTTTAAACACGAAACCGACGTGACATACTTAAAAAAATGTATTAACTTAGCAATGGTTGACTTACCACTCGCTTGAGGTCCAATAAGAATGATTATCTCTTTTAAATCTAATTCAACCTGTTTGAGAGGTCCTAAATTTTTGATAATGATTTTATCAGTCATAATTTCAACGTTTTTAAATTAACGGTTCCTAAAAACTTGGACAAACTTGGACATTTTTTTGAAGTAATCCCGGGTAGGGTGGTTTCGAGTTTTTGTTGCCCACCATAACAGTTTAGTGATTATTTTGGTGGGCAAATAAACACTTGCTCACCCTACCTGACTAAAAATTTATAACTCAAGCAAATAAGGTGCGACAAAACCTTTGTACTTTTCTCGAATTTCTGTTGGTAAATTCTTCCATCCGGTAATTTTACCACGGCATTCCTTTGAACCACATCTACAATTAGGAAAAAAATTGACAGTATAATTCCTCATGGCATAATCAAAGGTTATTTCTTCATCCTGCAAAATATCACGCATTGCTACATAATCATGTCCTCAAGTTTCATTTACATGAATACCAGAATTAGGAACACAAGAATGATTAACCTTTGTAATCAAACTTTCATGACGTACAAAAGTATTTTTATCAATTTGTGAAGCATGTGAATCGTTCTTAGACAGAGTTTCTTTAATAATGCCTCGCATTACAATTTCTCCAGCCTTAATAGATCGGATTGCAAAAATGCCTTCTCCTTTTTCAGGAGTTTTTCTTAATATGTATTTATTTTCCATAATGGGTAATATCTTAGCTAAGCTAAGCAAATTAAAGGGACCAGACTCTGATTATTTTGTTGACATAAAACATAAACCATAACAACCATTTTTCTGTAATGGAAGCAAAGCCGGGTAGGGTGGTTTCAAGGTTTTAGTTTTTTGAAGAAAAACTGAAACCTCGAAAACGTGTTTTTGTTGCCCACCATAACAGTTGAGTGATTATTTTGGTGAGCAAATAAACACTTGCCCACCCTACCTGACTTTTTTAAAAATTAGAAATATGATTTTTTCAAAAATCAAATTTCTTTAATACCATCAATTCTGCCCTTACGACTACTTCGCCGCAATATCTTCTAACTGTTTCGCCTTAATGATTTGCCCAT
Organism: Gammaproteobacteria bacterium; assembly: GCA_003645255.1. GTDB lineage: Bacteria > Pseudomonadota > Gammaproteobacteria > Beggiatoales > Beggiatoaceae > QNES01. The sequence goes on along the minus strand of QNES01000074.1, from coordinate 8,505 downwards.
TAAGGGCAGCTTCTTTTGCACTATTGCCATAAGCAACGCTCATCAGGGTGCTGTAATATACCGAAGGCATGTTGAACTTGGTACCATATTTCTGGTTGATCTGTTCTTGATAGGCTTCCGTGTTCATTTGACAGACGGGGCAAGGGGTGACTATCATATCTGCACCGCTATCATGCGCGGATTCAAGAATTTCTTTCACCAATGCCTGGCTTTTTTCAGGTTCCGAGAACATTAGTGCGCCTCCACAACAAGCCACTTTTTTGTCGTAGTCAGGTATGGAATCGGCACCTAGCATTTCTATCATTTTGTCTAAGTAAACAGGATTTTCAAAAGATTCACCGCTGATACCAAAGGGGCGATTTGTTTGGCAACCAACATAGCCGGCAATCTTGATTCCTTCCAAGGGCTTTTTGACGTGTTTTTTCATTTCGTCATAGCCAATGTCTTCGATCAACACTTCGACAAAATGGCGTACTTTTTTCTCGCCTTTGAAAGTTAAGCCACCTTCTTTTAGGGCTTCATTAGCTTCAGCCATTAATTCAGGTTCTTTTTTCAAGCGTTCATCTACTTCACGAGTCGCTAACCAACAAGCGGCGCAAGTCGCTACCACATCTTGCCCAGGATGATGTTTTTCAGATAATGCGATATTACGCGCTGATAATGCTAAACGTGGCAATTCACCACCGCCGGCATAGCCGATAGAAGCAGAGCAGCAATTCCAATCTGGAATTTCATTCAATTGAATGCCCAACACCTTGCAGATGGCTTGGGTTGAACGCAACTGATTGGAAGAAGATGCGCCTTTTTGCGAGGAGCAGCCGGGGTAAAAGGAATATTCTTTAGCCATAATTTATCTGTCTCCTTATGAGGCTTGTTGGAATTTAGCAGTTTTCGCTTCTTCGATTTCACGGGCTTTTTTCAAAATAGCCTGTAACCCTTTGCTGTCTTTACAGCCATGCCCACCAAAAAATTCAAACGGATTCATGCGCCGAGCTTTGACCATTCCCAGCCCAAGCTTTTGCATTTTCAGGGAAGTTTTAATTCCCTCCATAAAGCCATTCATAAAATATAAGCTCAAACCGAGTTTGAGTTCATTAACCCGCCCTTTTTTGCTCAAGTTATTCCAAAATCGCTGGGCAAATTTTTGGGTTTGTTGGTTTTTCGGTACAAGCCCTAAGCGGCTGGCATAGTGAGCTAATCCGTGCATGATATGGGTAATAGGCAATTCGCGTGGGCAACGAGCTATGCAATTGTAGCAAGACGTACACATCCACATTGAACTAGAGCCAAGTACCTCATCACGTTTATTGGCGCGGATCATCATAAAAATTTCTTGTGGTGGATGATCCCAATGGGGACCCAGTGGGCAAGAGCCAGCACACACACCACATTGCATACACATGCGAACCCAATTTCCTTCTTCAACATTGGCTTCGACTTCACGCAGGAAGTTGTTGCGATATTTTTTCATATGTAATGGTTAATGGTTAATGGTTAATGGTTAATGTTGCAAGAAAGAAATACTATTTTTAAATAGTATTTCTTGCACTCAATTTTCACAGTCATCAGAAATACTATTTGTTATACTCTGCACGGGCATAATATGGCATGTTATGTAGGGTGGGTAACGTCTTTTTGTTGCCCACCAACCGTTAAAAAAAAGTCCAAAATTTACCCGTTAGTAGTATAAAAAATAGTATTTCTAACACACACCATTCTTTAAAATTTGAACGGATTCATTCCAATCTTTTCAATGGTTTCTGCCATGTCGTTGATAATTTTGGGTACTCGTTCAATGTCTGTGATGGCAATTTCATAAGTCTGCACCCGTTCTGTTTCGAGTTGGAGCTGTTTCAGGGTGTCATCAATTTTTGACATCCGGTAATGTGCCATCTCACTGCCCTTCACAAAGTGACATTGATAATCGTCGTCCTTTTGACAACCCATCAGGATAATGCCGTCATAGCCACTGTTCAGCGCATCGCTGATCCAGATGGTATTCACTGAACCCAGGCAACGTACAGGCATAATGCGTACATAAGCACTATATTCTCGTTTATTCATGCCAGCCATATCCAAAGCGGGATACGCATCGTTTTCACAGGCTAATAGCAAAATACGGGGCTTTTCATCAAACTCATCGGGCATATCAACCGATTTGAGGGCTTGCCCAACGGTTTCAACGGAATAATTTTCAAAGGAAATCACGCGCACCGGGCAGGCACCCATACAGGTACCACAGCGTCGACAACGTGCCTCATTAAATTGGGGATAACCTTTTTCATCCTCATTAATCGCACCAAATGGACATTCGACGGTACATCTTTTGCATTGCGTACAGCCTTCTTTGCGGAAGCTGGGGAAACTCAAATCTCCAGAACGGGGATGGGCTGCTCGCCCAAGAGCTGCATTTTCTAAAGCTTGAATCGCTTTTAAGGCAGCACCGGTGGCATCATCAGTGGCTTGCGCCATATCCATTGGACGACGAACGGGTCCGGCAGCATAAATTCCAGTACGGCGCGTTTCGTAAGGGAAACAGATAAAATGGGAATCGGTAAAACCGTTCACCAATTGAGGTATATCTGGACCCTGGCGATATTCCAAATTTAAAACCGATTCACTTGCTGGAATTTCAATTTCATGGGCTGCCTCTTTTTCACCTTCTTCTTGCGTCGCATCTATCTCAACATTAACCCCAGAATTAGGTACCATGCCGGTCGCTAACACCACTAAATCAGCTTCATAAGCGGTTTCTTCATTTAGAATTAAATCCTTAAATTTGACCGTGATCTGACCGGACCCAGGCACCACTTCGCTAACTTGCCCTTTCGTAAAGGTAATTCCTTTATCCTGACCATTGCGATAAAAATCTTCGCCACCAGCGCCTGGCATACGCAACTCAGTATAAAGGACCATGGCATCAATATCTGGATTGGCATCCTTAAAATACATCGCCTGTTTGACGCTCGTCATACAGCAATGACCGGAACAATAAGATAAATGCCCTTCCTGATCACTACGTTGCCCAACGCATTGGACAAAAACCACGTTTTCAACTGCTTTACCATCGGAGGGACGCTTGATTGCACCACCATTGGCTTGTTTAGCTAATGCTTCTAATCCCAATTGATCAACAATATCTGGGGATTTGCCATAAGCAAACTCAGGTAACTGGCTCGCATCATAGGGCTTAAAGCCACTGGCTTGAATAATCGCACCGAATTGTTCAGTGACACTTGAACCACCCGCCTGGGTAATATCGGCACTAAAACGCCCAGGTGCGCCGTCGGTTTTACTTATGGTAGAATTAAGATGGACCGTGATTTTATCATGATCCTCAACCTGTTTGATTAAATCAGCAATGCCACTATCTTGTGGAGCCGCAAACGGTGCGCGATTAGGAATACGTTTATAAAGGTTCGCAGCGGTGCCTCCTAAAACTTCCGTTTTTTCAACAATCGTCGCAGAATAACCGGTTTTAGCCACCTCAATCGCAGCAGTCAAACCGGTTAAACCACCCCCGACAACCAGCACATGCGGTGTCCGTCCCTGCTCACCACTACTGGATGGCAAAGTCATAAAATTGACTTCAGCACTCGCCATGCGGATATAATCATCAGCCATCTCTTGCGTGGTTTCTTGCGCTTCATCATTATCCGGGCGCACCCAGATTACCCCTTCACGCAAATTAGCACGGGACATGGCGACATTTTCAAAATTAAAGGCATCGGTTTTAGCCCGTCTGGAACAACCGGCAATCATCAAATGCGTCACGTCACCTGCATCGATATCCGCCTGAATCATTTTCACGCCATCACTATTACATAGAAAATCATGCTGTTTAGCAAAACTCATTTTGCCTTCACGTTTAGCAATCATTTCCAATTGATCGGTATCCAAACGATCAGCGATGCCGCATCCTTTACAAATGTATGCGCCTAATTTCTTATCAGCCATCGTTTATCCCTCCACCGTGGCGAGTTGGTTAACAACTTGAATCGCACGCAAAGCACTCGCTGTCGCATTTTGCGCCGCCCGGTTCACATCTAAAGCATCCGAGGCACAGCCCGCAGCAAACATGCCTCCATTATCAGCATCATTTTCGATAAAACCATGCTCATTGACCGTGAGATTAATGCCTAATTGGCTAAAATCAACACTCGGCTGCATACCAATCGCTAATACCACTAAATCATGGGGATTGCTATAACGATGATAGCCTTCCGTATTCACACCCTGTAAAACAGGATTATCTGTCACTTTATCCAGGGTAATATTAGCCACTTTGGACTTAATGAAATGCACCGTATTATCCGCTTTGGCTTTAGTATATAAATCCTCAAAACGGTCAATCGCCCGAATATCAATATAATAAATAGTCGACTTGCCCTCATCACCATATTGCTCACGCACATAAGTCGTTTGTTTAAGCGACGCAGTACAACAAATACGGGAGCAATGTTTCAGATAATTACGATCACGCGAGCCGGCACATTGGATAAAGGCAATATCTTTTGCCTCTTTCCCATCAGAAGGGCGCAAAATTTTACCCCCGGTTGGACCCATCTTATCCATCATGCGTTCAAATTCAACGCTCGTGATAACATTTGGAATGCGATCATAGCCGTAAGGCTGAATTTTATTGGCATCAAACGGCTGCCAGCCGGTCGCCCAAATAATGGCACCCACATTCAACGTCAAATTTTCCACCTGCATTTCCAAGTCAATGGCATCATATTTGCATGACGCTTTAGCCTTATCAGCCTCCGCGCTACCAATCAGGCGCGGATCGACTACATAACGCTGTGGATAAGCCATAAAAAAGGGTAAATAAGCCCCTTTTCGTTTATTCAAACTGTAGTTATATTCATTATCAAATTCAGTTTCAACTGCCTCATTACACGCACCACAAGCTGTACAATTTTCATTTACATAACGCGGGGCAACGTTAACTTTCACAGTATAATCACCCTTATCCCCAGTGACTTCACTCACTTCAGCCATCGTAATCACACGCAATTTACGATTCGCCTTAATCCGACGTAGGTTAATTTCAATACCACAAGTCGGGTGACACATTTTAGGGAAATACTTATATAATTGAGCCACCCGCCCCCCAAGGGCAGGATTTTTTTCAATTAAAATCACGTCTTTGCCACACTCAGCAGCCTCTAACGCGGCGGTCATCCCGCTGATTCCCCCACCCACAACTAAAATAGTTTGGTTGGTTGCAACGACATCAGTCATGCGGTTCCTCCACAAATTTAAAAGTCTCTATCGTAAAAACAGAGTTTAAGTATATTAGCATACACTGTTATAGTTTAAAATACAAATGATAGAACCCAAAAATGAACCTAAATAAATGTAATAAATGGGTTCAAACCAATCTATTATACTTCAATAAAAATTTTTGATCAGCACCTTTTGTAAATTGGGAATTAGAATTAACTTATCGTAGGGTGTGTTCAACGCATGTTGGAACTTGGTTGAAGCCATCATGCGAAATAACGATAACGGAATATGGTTTATCGCTAGTGGAAATTGTGAATTGGGAATATGTGGGTATACTACTAAGGAACGTGCATAAAATAAATTCGTTTCGAGGTTTCCGTTTTTTGAAGAAAAACTGAAACCTCGAAAACTAAACCAGACCTGGCAGGTTCAAAAGAAAACCTGCCAGGTCAAAATCAAGTTTGGACGCTGCTCTTGACCTGCCATGTTTTGTTTTAACCTGGCAGGTAAATGGGATCACAGGGAAAAATGGGCTAGGTTCGGATTATTTTGTACTGGACATCAGTAGGGCAGGTTAATTTCTAATTTAATTAGAGTTAATAATTCCCAATTAAAAATATGGACGTAAAAAAAATCTTTATATTGGCTGAAGTCTTTAAAATTGCCACAAGCGAACAAATATTATTTTGACATAGAAAATTTTTTTCAAAAAATGCTTGACCTTTTTCCAAGCAAGGACGTGGTAGCATGGATACCCATTAAAAGTCATTTTTGACTATTAATGATTGACTGGATCACAGAGGGTAAAAAGTGGTAACAAGGGGCATGGCATTACGTTTAAGCAAGCTACGCCAAGGGTTAAATGTTGAATTGACGCTGCTTAACCAAATCAGAGGAATCCTATTTTGATAAAATATTTTACAATTAAAAATTTTCGTTCAATAAAAAATGAAAATATTCTTGAGTTTGATGCTCATTTAAAAAATTCTACCTATCCGGCTCATCCAGTCATTGGTTTTGCCGGTGCTAATGCGTCTGGTAAAACAAATGTGCTTCGTTCGCTTACTTTCGTGTTATGGTTTATGCAAAACTCTTTTCTTCGGCTTGACAAAAATGATGACATTCCTTGTGAAGCTTTTTATACACTTTCCAAATTACCAACTGAATTTCATTTAATATTTGCTGAAAAATCATGGGTTGATGGTCAAGAAAAAATCATTGATTATGAATATAAACTCTGTTTAACCAAAGAAAAGGTTTTAACTGAAAAGTTGAATTATTGCCCTTATGAAAAATCTGAACTTGTTTATTTCCGTCACGATGGCAAAGTCGAATTGGGTGATAGTGTCAGCCCTATTGATATTAAAGATTTAAGAGAAAATTGTTCTATTATTTCTTTGGCTTCTCAATTTGCTTCTCAAAATGTGGCAAATGCTTGCAAAGATTACGCGGTTAAAACCAATCTCACATTTGCAGTCAGAAATTTTTCAGAAAGGCATAAAATCAGCCTGTTAGAAAATGAGCTAAAAGATCATAAGCTTAGGGAAAAGATTCAGCCACACTTAAAAATGGCTGATGTCGGGATTGAAAAAATTAAAATTTCATCAGAAAAACAAACCATTTTTATGCATAAAATAGAGGATAAATTGGCTCCTTTTGAATATCATTTAGAAAGTGCCGGTACATTGGAATTTTTGCTGAAATTATTTTATTTTTTACAAGCGTTAGAAGAGGGTGCGGTATTTGTTGTTGATGAAATTGAGTTGAAATTACATCAAAATTTAGTTGCTTATTTACTTGGGTTATTTAAAAATAAAACCGCAAATAAGCATGGCGCCCAACTGATTTGTTCATTCCACAACTCTTATTTCATGGAATTTTTAGAACCGGAACAACTCTGGTTTGCAGAAAAAAATGACCAGGGAGAAACCGAGTTATTTTCTGCTGCTGCATTTACAGATATTAAGAATTTATATGAAAAGGATTTAGAAATGCTTTATCGTGTTGGTCGATTTGGTGCAAAACCTCGGGAGATTTAAATGGCCAGAAAAAAGAGCCCTTCACGAACAAGTAAACCAAAGAAATATTGCTTTGTTGTAGAAGGTTGCACAGAAGAAAACTATATTAATCTTCTTAAAGGATTATATCAAAAGCACAAAGTGGGCAGATTGGAAAATAATAAAGGAGGTAGTGCTAAAGCGGTTTTACAAAAAGCAGAAAGGTTGATCGAAAAATATAAAAATGACTATTTGGGCTATGTCTTATGGTTTGATGAGGATACCTATTTTATTTCCCAAGATTGCAATAAACTAAATAGTATGAAAGCCAAAAAGAATGTAGAAATTTACATGAGTGTTCCCTGTATTGAACACTGGTTACTTGCACACTTTCAAAATATTAATTTATCACAAGAGAATAACTGTCCATTTTACGTGAATAAGTTAAAAAATTATATTCCAAATTATGATAAAAATGATTGTCACCTGTTGAACAGATACATTGATACAGAAAATATTGAAAGAGCAATCACTCGTTACCCTAAAATTGGAGAAATTCCTAATAAGTATTTTTTAAATCATTAGGGCTGGAGGGGTTTCCTCGTTTTCTCGTTTCCAAATTTTATTTGGGAAACACAGTAACTTCGCTATGCGGAGAGCATGCCTTCACAGACGCTTTGCGTCGAGCGTAGAATTGAACTGTGAATTTATCGTACCTTTATCCGCCCTACTCTTTCTGGCTAAAATAGGTGTTTATTCTAAATACAAAAAAACGCCCTCCGATTCACCCTGGCGAAATTCTAAAAATTTTTAGTTAGAAGGAATGAATCAACAACAATTAGCCGAATGCATAAATGTTTCTGTGGAATATATCAATCACATTATACAATGTAAACAAGCAATAACGGCTGATCTGGCATTACGTTTAAGTCGATATTTTAGTCTGTCACCCCAATTTTGGTTGAATCTACAAAGACATTATGATTTGGAAATAGCTGAGGATAAATTATCAAATCGGCTCACCAAAGAAGAAGTTGAGCAATTACATTACACAAGTGGAGATATTTTTATGCAGCCTATATTTGCGGACTATGTTGCCGGCATTGCCGATTTTAAACAAAATGCTGATAGCGTTTTAGAACAAGCTCAAACCGCTTAAGTGGTTGCAGGTTGAGACGATTATCCGCACGTCCGAACAAAGGTTCTTTGCTGTCTTGAAATATTTTTGTCATGAGTGAATATAAAGAACCACAACAAATGAGGTGTATGCGACTGT
>QNES01000073.1 GCA_003645255.1 Gammaproteobacteria bacterium | reverse complement strand
GTTAGGTTTAATACCTTTTGTGCTAACAGCCTTTTCATTTTCACATAGTGCGACGGAAAAGAATTACCTATATAGTATTGTACGTTTACTCTATCGTTTATTTGTACACCCCACCATGGCAGTAAACCAAATGGCAGTAGGGATTGCGCTAATATCTGCCATTATTCTAGGCTTATTAGCCATACCTAGAAAAAAAGACAACACTGTTCAGAATGGGATATGGCTGGCTCTAATAGTGGGATTTATGACGGTAGTGATAGCTAATTTTGTGTTTTCATCATTTGGTGCAACCGCACCAAGTTATAATAGTTGGATGCTACCTGGTGTTTATTTACTGCTGGCAGGTGGGTTAGCGGTTACATATCAACGAAGTTTACGCAAATTAGCGATAATTGCCGCTGTGTTATTAATTGGTGCTAATGGATTTGCGACAAGCCAATTAATTATTCATGGTGAATACTTTGCTCACGGCCCCCATCAAAAAATTGCGAACTTGATACGTCATTTAGGTTCTGATAAAGTGTCTATTGTTTATGAAAATTCTAATGTGCCGATTGGATATTTCCCACTCCGTTATGAATTTGGTAGTCAATTACCTCAATACCTACATGAATCAGATGACAGCGGAAAAATTAATGTATTGAGGCTACTGAAGAAAGCAACCAGCGTTGAACCCACAACACTGACATCGCCTTTTGTGCTAGTCATTCGCGCACGGGCACAATATACTAAAGACCTTGTACGGCAAATTCATTATGGTGATAAGGCAACACCTGATGGTGTGGTTTCGCTTGCCTTTAAACAGTCTGAAAATTGGCAACTTATTGAGAATCATTTGTTCGTTGCCTTTGTCGCAGCTGATGTCGTAATTTTTGAGCAAATAATCTCACCGTAATTGCATAAATCAAAATTCCCTTAGTTAATAACCATGAGGGAGGATTTATCTCTCATTCAAACAATTAATATACAATATATGAAAAAAGCTACCATTGTACAACGGCTATTTATCGCAGCCTTACTTGCTTCTATTGTTTTTTTAGGTGTTGTTTATGGGATGGCTGCCCATAAGTTACAATTATGGCCGTATTGGCTATTTCGGGATTCCTACATGTCAGCTAAGGCATTGTATAGTAGAATAAAACCCTTTGAGCCTCCTTACTTCAGGACTCACCATAAAAATATCGGCATATCTCGATACAATAAAGAAAAAGCCTATAACGGTTTGACATTATTTACTTCTAGTCATGCCCAGAAAGCTTTTCTGATATCTATGGAGGGTCAGATTATGCATGAATGGCACCTGCCGTTCTCCAAAGTCTGGTCCAATCCTCCCCAAACACAATTTCCAGCATCAGACGATCAAATTCGTTTTAGGAAGGCTCATCTTTACCCAAACGGTGATCTTCTTGCTATTTATACAACAACTAGAGATACGCCTTGGGGATATGGGCTTGTGAAAATGGACAAAGGTTCCAAAACTATTTGGAAATATGCAGAGCGTGTACATCACGATGTTGAAGTTGGTAGTGATGGTAAAATTTACACGCTCATTCACGAAATTGTGACCGATAAAATTCCAGGAATAAATGCTAAACCGCCTATGATTGAAGATAGTCTTGTTGTTTTATCCCCCAATGGGCAAGAACTTAAGAAGCTTTCGATTACAGAGGTATTTCGTCATTCAGATTTCTCTGGCGTTTTGAAGCTGCTGGAGCCAGATCAAAAGGGTGACGTGTGGCATACGAACTCAGTAGAAGTTCTTGACGAGCAACTGGCTGATCGCTTTACTTTTTTAGAGAAAGGTCAGGTTTTGGTCTCTATGAGAAACATCGATATCATAGCGGCTGTCGATATAGATAAGGAACGGGTTGTGTGGGCTATTCGGGGGCCATGGCATAGGCAACATGATCCTGATTTCCTTCCGAACGGAAATATGCTCATATTCGACAATCGTGGCTATTACAACAAAGGTGGACTATCTCGAGTCATAGAGTTTAATCCTACAACCATGGAAATTATCTGGCAATATACTGGTAACGAGAAAGATATTTTTTATAGTTGGGCAAAGTCTTCACAGCAAAGGCTATCAAACGGCAATACACTTATTACTGAGTCCAATGCAGGACGAATATTTGAAGTGACGCGAGATAAAGAGGTGGTATGGGAATTTATGTCTCCTTTTCGTAATCCAGATGACAATGAGTTTGTGGCACCTATTTTCTGGGCCCAGCGCTTTCGTCTTGATTTTCTCAATTTTGAATTTTCTACCCTTAATCAAAATTCCCCTTAGCCATGAATTTAGGGGCGTGGCAACAAATAACCTACGCAATAGCTGTGACGACACCTGCGTTTTTTCAATTTAGTTTCTGTTTGCGTAGGTTATTGGTGGCAAAGTTCCTTATCTCTCGCTCAAACAATTGAGGTACAATAAATATATGAACAAAGGTATTGTTAGACAATGGCTATTTATCATAGCCTTACTTGTTGCAGTTGGTTTTTTAGGTGTTGTTTATGGTATGGCAGCTCATAAGTTAAAATTATGGCCATTTCTGCAATTTCGGGATGCCAACATGGCAGCTAAAGCATGGTATCAGAAAGTAAGACTTCCCGATCTCTATGGTCCGCCTCGCTACTTTAAAATTTCCAAGCAAAGTGGTATATATCGTTATAATAAAGAAAAAGCCTATAATGGTTTTACCTTGTTTTCGAGTACCTATAGACAAAAAGCCTTTTTGATATCAATGGAAGGTCAGATTGTACATGAATGGCACTTACCCTTTTCCACTGTTTGGACAGAGCCTCCGCCCCACATAAGATCGCTACTACCAGACAAAGCAATCTCTTGGAGAAATGTTCACCTTTACCCAAACGGTGATCTGCTTGCCATTTATACTGTGTTTGGAGATACCCCATGGGGATATGGACTTGTGAAAATGGATAAGGATTCCAAAATGATTTGGAAATATGCTGGACGTGTACATCACGATGTCGATGTTGGCAGTGATGGCAAAGTTTATGTACTCACTCATAAGTTTGTTACTGAAAAAATTCCAGGGATAAAACGGCTACCACCTCTAATTGAAGACGGTATTGTGGTTCTTTCCCCTGATGGGCAAGAACTCAAAAGCGTTTCGATTTCAGATGTATTTCGTGACTCTGAGTTCTCAAGCATTTTGAGATTGCCCTCAGAAGCAGGAGATATAGCAGGTGAACTATGGCATGCGAACACAGTGGAAGTGCTTGACGATAAAATGGCTGAGCAATTTCCTTTTCTTGAGAAAGGTCAGATTTTGATCTCTTTGAGAAATATTGATACCATAGCTGTTGTTGATCTAGAGAAGGAGCAGGCAGTATGGGTTCTTCGGGGGCCTTGGCATAGGCAACATGATCCTGATTTTCTTTCAAATGGAAATATGCTCATCTTTGATAATTATGGTCATTATCATAACAAAGGGGGATGGTCTCGAGTCATAGAATTTAATCCAATAACCATGGAAATCGTGTGGCAATATACGGGTAACGAGACAGACATTTTTTATAGTAGCCTCAGAGGTTCTGTGGAAAGGCTACCAAATGGCAATACGCTTATTACTTCTTCCCATCAGGGACGAATATTTGAGGTCACACAAGCGAATGAGATCGTTTGGGAATTTATCAGTCCACTGCGAGCCCCGGATGACGATCAGTATGTGGCAAGCCTTCATTGGGGGCAACGATTTCATCCGGATTTTCTAAATTTTGAATTTTCTAATAATCTGAAGCAAGATTAAGGAACTTTATAAAATGACTAAAAGTACGATTATACAACGCCTATTTGTCGCAGCTTTAGTGGTTTCTGTTGGTTTTTTAGGTGTTTTTTTCGGAATGATCGCCTACAAATCCCAATTATGGCCATATCCATTATTTCGAGATGCCTATAAGGCCGCTCAAGCATGGTATGTAAGACTAACGCCTTATGAGCCACCTTATGTTAAAACTGACCAAAAAAGCGGTATTTTTAGGTATGATAAAGAAAAAGCCTATAACGGTTTGACATTATTCACTTCTGGTCATGCTCAAAAAGCTTTTCTTATCTCTATGGAAGGTCAGATTGTGCATGAATGGCATCTGCCTTTTTCTAATGTTTGGCCAGATCCGCCTCACATCGCATATCCGCTACCGGACGCTTCCATTTATTGGAGAAATGCTCATCTTTATCCAAATGGTGACTTGCTAGCGATTTATATTTCCAATGGAGATACGCCTTGGGGATATGGACTCGTGAAAGTGGATAAGGATTCCAAACTGATTTGGAAATATGCAGCGCGTGTGCATCATGATGTTGGGGTTGGTAGTGATGGCAAGATTTACACGCTCACTCACGAGATTGTTACCGAAAAAATTCCGGGGGTGAAATTGTCACCACCTCTAATTGAAGACTATATTGTGGTTCTTTCAGCAGCAGGGCAAGAACTCAAGAGACTTTCGATTTCAAAAGCGTTTTTTAATTCAGAATTCACAAGTGTTTTGAGGAAAGGACCGATAGAAAATCGACAGGGTGATCTATGGCATACAAACACAGTAGAAGTGCTTGACAAACAAATTGCTCATCAGTTTCCTTTTCTAAATGAAAATCAGGTTATTGTTTCTATGAGAAACATTGATACCATAGCGGTTATCGATCTAGAACAGGAACGTGTGGTGTGGGCAATTCGTGGTCCATGGCATATGCAACATGATCCAGATTTTCTTCCAAATGGAAATATACTCATATTCGATAATCTTGGTCATCACGGTAAAGGTGGATCATCCAGGGTTTTAGAATTTAACCCAACGACCATGGAAATATTATGGCAATATACTGGTCATGAGAAAGATATTTTCTTCACTGCTGCTAAGGGCGCACAACAAAGGTTACCTAACGGCAATACGCTTATTACTGCGTCTGCTCAGGGGCGAATATTTGAAGTGACGCAAGAAAAGGAAGTGGTGTGGGAATTTATAAGCTTGTTCCGTGCCAGAAAGAACAATCAGCTAGTGGCAAATGTTCATTGGGGACAACGATTTCATCCTGATTCTCTCAGTTTTGAATTTAACTTGAAGTAACTGGCGTTTTGCGGCGGGCTTCAAAAGGGCGAACGATGTGTTCGCCCCCATATTAATAAGATGTATGTTCTGTAGGGGCTGATCTGTCTGCCCCCTTTATTTAAGCACAAGGTTTAATAACTTCACAGAGGTATGACATGAAAGTAGAAAATAGTTGTGGTATAAAAACAAGGGGCATTACGCTCTTAACCGTTACTGCGGTATTAAGTTTTCCCCAAATTGCAATGGCTTATGTTGGTCCTGGTGCAGGATTAACCCTTATCGGTTCTCTCATTGGGTTGGTGATTGCCATTCTCACAGCCCTGGGTATAATACTGTTTTGGCCGGTGCGTGCCCTTATTAGGCGGATACGGGGAAAACAGCCTACCAAGGAATCAGAAAACGTTTCCGAAAACGTTCAAGAAACTTCGCCTGAGTCTGTGAACAAAAAGAAATAATTGCTATTACTCACTCCAATAACTTGCAAGCAAGATTAAAACATGGGTATTTTCGATATATTTTCACCTTTTTTTTCATGGTTTGATGCCATATTGGAATATGCGTTGCCTCCAATGGCTAGATTGGTTTTTTGGGGAATTGTGGCATCAATTCTTACAATGTGGCTATACGTGCTTTTTTCATCTCAAGGAAAACTATCCAGGATAAAGACGGAAGCCGCCGAGACAAAGAAAGCCCTTAACGAATATGACGGCGATTTTAAAGGTGCTTGGCAACTTATTCGTCGAACATTGAGCCTTTCTTTAAAACAAATTGGTCTTGCGCTAGGACCTACTATCCTTGCATCCCTACCTGTGCTTTTTATGCTTGTGTGGCTAGGGACAGCATATAATTATCGCTTGCCAGAAGCTGGGGCAATAATCGATATCAAAACATTTCCTGCCTCGGCAGAGGTGCAGTGGCATCCCCAAGCAAAGCAGGGCGTTGAAGAAAGTCAATGGCAAATTTCTTGGCCTGCGTCCGATGAGCAAGTCTGGTTGCGTGATTCAACCAATCAAGTCATTGCTACTTTCCCTCTATCAGAATCCATTCCAATTCTACATAAACGTCAGTGGTGGAATGTACTATTTGGTAATCCAATCGGATACATTCCAGAAGGTTCGCTCCTGGAAAGAGTGGAGATAGCATTGCCTGAAAATAAGTACATTAAAATGGGTCCTGAATGGATGCATTCGTCAGAAGCTGTTTTCTTGCTGGTTGTGGTTATAGGTTCCCTCGCGATAAAACTCCTTTTTCGTATTCATTGACTTTGAAACAATGTAATCTCATGAAGAAGAACAACAATATTTTTCAGGTACAGAAATGGGTTGATTTTCTGGGTGGATTTATTGACAGGACAAAAGGTTTTTGGGTGCGTCTTGGCAACTTGGAATCTAAGTTTCTCAAGGAGGATATGAGCCAGGTACGGATAGAAAAGCCTATTTATGTCAGTGGACTTGCCCGTGCCGGTACGACGATACTCCTAGAAATATTGTCGCGCCACCAAGGAGTCGTGTCGCACCAGTATAAAGACTATCCACCCATTTATACACCCTTTTGGTGGAATTGGTTATTGGCTCGTATGCTTACGCGGAAAGTTAAGCCAATTGAGCGGGCGCACCGCGATGGGATCCTCGTTACCCCAGATAGCCCTGAGGCGATGGAAGAAATTCTTTGGATGACTTTTTTTCCGAATGTACATAATCCTGCGAACAGCAATATTCTCGATCAAAGTACGAATAATCTGAAGTTTGAAAGTTTTTATCATAATCACATTCGTAAATTGCTGTTGCTGCGGAACGGAAACAGATACCTTGCCAAAGGAAATTACAATATCACACGGCTTGAGTATATTTTGAAACTATTTCCAGATGCGCGGTTTGTGATACCCGTTCGCCAACCGGTTAATCACATCGCTTCACTCATCAAGCAACATGTGCTATTCTGCGAAGGCATTAAAGAAAGCCCGCAAGCGCTTAAACATTTGCAGAGAATAGGTCATTTTGAATTTGGTTCGGATATGCGTCCCATAAACATTGGCGATAAAACCAAAGAAATTATGACCTTATGGGAAAATAAACAAGATGTCCAAGCGTGGTCCAGTTATTGGAACCAACTCCACGGCTATATCGCGGACCGATTGGAGGCTAATCCGAACCTGCGAAAAGCATCAATGGTTGTTCGCTTTGAAGATTTTTGTGAATCACCGGAAGTAACTATTAAAGCCCTTATGGATCATTGTTGCTTGGGAGAAGGGCAAGAAGTGGTGCGTGAATTTGCCGAAAAAATCAAGTTGCCCTCTTACTATAAACCTGATTTTTCAGAAGAAGAGATCAACACAATAAAGCAGGAAACTAGCCAAACTGCCCAACGGTTTGGATATTGATTTTCATAAGGTGTATAACCTGACAGGTTTTAAAAACCTGTCAGGTTTGGGTGATAACCGTTTCGGAAATGATTAAAACTTTATTCCCTATTATTTTGACACGATAAACCGATCATAGTCATCGCCAGCAGCAATGGCATGGGTTTGTTCAACCTGGTAACTGTTATCGGGATGATTAAATTGTTCCACATAAAATGTGGGAGTCAAAGCGGGTTTGTTACGAATATCAACTTTCCAAAGTAAATGTACTAAACCCAATGTTGCCCCCATTGCCAAAAATGACATATTTTTATCATCCGTAGGGGGGTACATGCGCCTAAATCCAACTCCTTCATAAGAATTGTACACGCGCACAATAAGCTCTTGTTCGGAATCCATTTTTTCTACGCGATAGATTCCCCACCCTAACATATTGATAACAGCTATCATACTGTGTAACCAGTCTTCTTTGGTTTCACACATTGCTACTACAACGTTATACCACTCAGGGCTATTCATTATCCTACCAAAAGTATTAAATGCACAAACATGCCCTGCTTGAATGAACATTTCTTTGCTATCGGCTGCTGGCACACCCGCATCACGCAAAGCAAAATAAGTTTCATAGCTAACCCGATTGTAGTAACCCATAAACTGATTAGTGAGTATAGCGCCAAAAACTTCAATTAAGCCTGTTTCATCTGGACCGTATTGACCGTATAAAGGAACTGTTTTTAAACCTGCGATGATTTTTTCTTCATCAACACGAGTGCTAAAATCTTGACAGCCTTCAAAGGCAAAACGCTCAGGAATAGTCGTTTGTAATTCAAAGGTGCGAGTCAGGTAGTTTTCTACCTTTATAGCTTCATCAAACACCATAAATTTATCTTTGGGCGCACCTAATAGTTTACATTCGGTTTCTTCCACCCTTTTTTCTAGCAATCCTTGCAGATAACCACTTGTAAAATAACAATTTTTTTGCGGTTTACTATGGAGACATGAAGTTTTACCATAATGTGAATGGGGCGTTTCCCAGGTATTATCATTCAGTTGCTGAAGCATACCAAAGCCACAGTAGGCAAATTCATGCAATAAATCAAGTTCACTGTAGCCACGCTGTTTCAACAACTGAACCAATGCCGTCACGGAATCTGTCAATAAACGTTCTGGATTGTGATCGCCCATGCCTTGCGTTAATAACACGGTCATTTGTAAATAGGCATTATAATAATTACAATGATAAACATGACTGAGTCCACCAATGACATTATGTCCACCGATAGTTGTGATTTGAGGGTGTTTATCAATATTCCCGAAATGGCTCATGCCGGACTCTCCTGTACTTCAGGTCTCATTCTTAAAAAGCCCTTGATTTTGCTGAAAAAACCTGTGGTACGGGTTCGTGATGAGGGGACGAGTTGATGAATATCCGCTTTTTCAGGTTGTGATTCTTGTATTATCACTAAGGCACGGATTTCTTCAGTCATCCTGGCATTAAAATGTTGCTCAAAAATTTCATGCAAAGCAATCAATTGAGCATCATTCAGTTCAATGGTTTCGCGCTTAAAATTGACATAAGCGTTGGTTTTTAGGGCGAACAAAATGCCCAATTTACTTGCAATCAATGCATGTTCAATTTCTATAAGCCCTTGTTTTGTTCGGTTAGTATTGAGCGCATATAATAATGCTCCCATATTAATAGTATAGAGATTTTTCTCGATCATGAGGTTTGCTCTCCAAAGTTTATAAGGGCATTCGCGGTGATCTGCCCTTACAGTGCATGATATAAATAGATTCACGTCAGGGCGAACATCAGTATTCACCCTGTGAGACTAAAAAAATATAATCTATAATCTTTTGTTATATAGACTGTCTTAAAAAAATCAATAATTTTAAGTATATTAGAATATTCTTATTCTCTAATAGCTAGTCTTTAACCTGAAAATCATCATCACATTATGCAAGCACTTTGGCTAGAAAATAACCGATTAACTTATCGAGATAATGTTCCAAAGCCTAAGTTACTTCACGAACAAGCCGATGAAGCCCTGGTGCGTGTCCATCTTGCCGGGATTTGTGCAACCGATTTGGAATTAGTGAAAGGCTATTACCCTTATACTGGTATTTTAGGTCATGAATTTGTGGGTGAAATTGTAGAAACAGCGCAAGCACCTGAGCGAATCGGGGAACGGGTCGTGGGAGAAATCAATGCCGCTTGTGGAATCTGTCATACTTGTCTCAGGGGGCAAGCGACACATTGTGAACAGCGCACCGTGTTAGGCATTGTTAATCGGGATGGTGCATTTGCAGAATACTTGCGTCTGCCTTTAAAAAATTTAATAACTGTTCCCGCGTCTATTTCGGATGAAGCAGCTGTTTTCACTGAACCATTAGCTGCCGCTTTAGAAATACAAGAACAAGTGATAATCCGCCCTAGCGATCAGGTTTTAATTGTAGGTGCTGGACGCTTGGGGCAATTGATGGCACAAACTTTGGTATTAACAGGGTGCCATTTACAAGTGGTGGCGCGTTATGATAAACAACGGCAATTATTGTCAGCTTATCATATCTCCTGGGTTGATGAAAATGCTGTTCCAAGCAGGGCTTTTGATATTGTTATTGAAGCGACTGGCTCAATTGGCGGATTGACGCTTGCCCGTCAAGCGGTGCGCCCACGTGGTACGATAGTCCTTAAAAGCACTTTTAAAGGGGATATATCAATCAATTTTTCTACTTTAATAGTTGATGAAATCACATTAGTCGGGTCACGTTGTGGTCCTTTTGCACCTGCTTTACGTTTACTTGAAAAAAAATTAATTAACCCCATATTATTTATTGATGAACGTTTTCCCTTTGATAAAGTGTTATCAGCCTTTGAATGCGTCGTACTACCAGGTACGCTCAAAGTTTTATTGTATTTTAAGTAGGTACAAGTTTTTTAACATTTTTTTCAGATAGAAATCAGAGTTTTTCTAAAAATCGGATTTCTTGAAGGGGTTGAAACCCAGTTTTTGAATTGGTTTTTAATATCACTTAACTTTTTTAGGAGAAATACAATGGGTTGGTTTAGTTCAAGCAAAGCACCTACATCCGAAGACACATTTAGCAAACAAGAAGCTTTTTTAGCAATTGCGCTGGCAACATCGGCAGCCGATGGTAACATTGATGAATCAGAAGTCAAGGGCATTTTTGCCTATTTGCTGCAAATGAGAATGTACGACGGCTACACTGAGAAGCAAGTCAGTGAGATGTTCAATAAATTGGTTACGATACTGCAAAACGAAGATGTCGGTGGCTTGATTGCGATTGCTAAAAGCAGCTTACCGGATGAATTGCGTGAAACCGCTTTCGTTTGCGCCATTGACATTGCTCTAGCTGATGGTGTCATTGAAGATGGTGAAAAAGCTATGTTGGAAGAACTGCAACAAGTTATGGATGTCTCTGACGAAGTGGGTGCTAAAATGATGGAAGTGATGATGATTAAAAATCGCACTTAGTTCTGAAAAAACCCTGATAGGTTTCAAAAACCTGTCAGGTTTATACCACTACCTACCGCAAAACCCTTCCCTTGGTAATTAAATATGCCATCTCAATTAATAGATAAATTTAACCGAAAAATTACTTATGTACGCCTGTCAGTGACTGATCGTTGTGATTTTCGCTGTGTTTATTGTATGGGCGATAAAATGACTTTTTTGCCCCGCGTACAATTATTAACCTTGGAAGAATTAGAATGGTTAGGATGTGCATTTATAGAATTAGGTGTGACAAAAATCCGTATTACTGGAGGTGAGCCATTAATACGCACAAATATCTTACGACTATTTCAAGGTTTGGGTAAATTAAAGGGCTTAAAAGAACTCGTGTTAACTACCAATGCTTCACAATTGGTCAAAATGGCACAACCATTAAAAGAAGCGGGGGTTAAGCGAATCAATATCAGTCTTGATACTTTAAAAGCGGCGCGTTTTCAAAAAATGACTCGTACTGATAAATTAGAAAAGGTTTTGCGTGGTATTGATGCCGCGATTCAGGCAGGATTTAAACGTATTAAAATTAATGCGGTCGTTTTAAAAAACCGTAACCATGATGAAGTGATAGATTTAGTGCGATTTGCTGTTGATAAAGGGATTGACATCAGCTTTATTGAAGAAATGCCTTTAGGCGAAATTGGTGAACATGATCGTGCCGAAGCTTTTTACGCCAGCACCCAAATTCGTCAAGATATTGAAACCTCATTTACCCTACTCCCTAGTTTGGAAACGACGGCTGGACCCTCACGCTATTATAAAGTGATTGGTACGGAAACCCGCGTTGGTTTTATCTCTCCGCATAGCCATAATTTTTGCGATAGTTGTAATCGAGTGCGTGTGACAACAGATGGTCTTATGCTACTCTGTTTAGGGCAAGAACATTCGGTTGATTTACGGCGCATAATACGCGCTAACCCAGGTAATCTTATTCCCCTCAAACAAGCTATTGTCAATGCCATGGCGTTTAAACCCAAAAGCCATGAATTTGATTTTGATGAACAGCCAAAGATTTTACGGTATATGAATGTTACTGGTGGTTAATGTGATATCAAGAGCTGCAAAGCCATATAAGTTAAGCCAGGCGATAACGAAAGTTCGCCCCTACAATCATATAATACAGCGAGTTTAAAGCCGTTTTCTTCTGGAAACTTTTTTAAAAGGATGAAAAACATGGAAACTTTTAGTGCCATCGAAACACGTCGTGCAATCAAGCATTATGATCATGAACATCGAATGACAAAAGATGAAGTCAACAAATTGATGTCATTAGCCATGCTTTCCCCCACAGCATTTAATATTCAAAACTGGCGTTTTGTATTGGTGCAAGAACAGGAACTCAGAAAGAAAATTCGAGCAGCAGCATGGGATCAAGCTCAGGTGACAGACGCTTCTTTATTGGTGATTCTCTGTGCAGATATCAAAGCATGGGAAAAGCAACCTGCTCGTTATTGGAAAAATGCCCCAAAAGAAGCACAAGATTTTATTCTCCCTGCACTTGATCAATACTATCGAGGGCGGGAACAGGTACAACGTGACGAAGCCATGCGTTCCTGCGGTATTGCGGCTCAAACGTTAATGTTAGCCGCTAAATCAATGGGTTATGATTCTTGCCCTATGGATGGTTTCGATTTTGACGCGGTGGGCAAAGTGATAAATTTGCCAGAAGATCATCTAATTACCATGTTCGTTGTTATTGGCAAGGCTATCAAGGAAAATCAGCCACGTGGTGGTCAATTACAAATGGAAGATGTGGTGATCACTAACCATTTTTAGTCAGGTAGGGTGGTTTCGAGGTTTTAGTTTTTTTAAGAAAAACTCAAACCTCGAAAACGTCTTTTTCTTGCCCACTCTACAAAAAAATGACATCTAATTAATGATTCTGAAAACCCAACAAGAGCGTTTTAGCAATTAATAAACATGAAATCCGTTTTCGATCCTAGTTTTTGTCATAATGAAAGGGAAGTTGAAAGTAAATTAATTGTCAGTTATTTATTACCAAAGTTAGGTTATAGTCTAAAATTATGGCGGCAAGAACGTAAACTAAATCGGTTTCGTTTGGATTTTTCTGCTTATACCGATTCTGAGGTGAAAACTGATGTTGTGTTTGAAGCTAAACATCCAAATGAAAATCTGAATAACCATTTTCAGCAGTTAAAAGATTATATGTTGGAGTTGCAAATTCCTTATGGAATGTTGACAAATGGTAAAGAGATTATCATTTATCGAAATACAGGGAATAATATTCAACTGATTTTTCATTGTTGGGGGCGTAAAGTTAATGAAAATATTGATAAAATTAAGGCTTTAATTGGTAAAGAAACACTCGCAAAAGAGCTGAAATCAATAGGTAATAATATGAAAATCATTGCAGTTTATCATAATAAAGGTGGTGTCGGTAAAACGACAACGGTCGTTAACCTTGCGGCTACTTTTAGCAAGATGGGTAAAAGGGTGTTGGTGATTGATTTAGATAGTCAGGCTAATACGACTTTTGCTACGGGTTTGGTGAATTTCGAGGATGAAGAGAAGGATGACTTGAAAGATAGTTATGTTTATCATGTACTAAAATCACAGAAATTCTTTCCAATTTCAGAAATTGCTAGAACTTCTCGTTTTAGTAGCCATGAGATTGATGTAATACCTTCTCATATCTTATTGATGGAAAAGGAAAAAGAACTTTTTGAGGCAAAGTCAGTCATACGTCGCTTGATCAAAAAATTGGAGGTTGTTAAAGACAAATACGATATTATCCTTATTGATACTCCTCCTTCTTTGAACTTATATGCTGAAATAGCATTAATAACAACAGATTATTTATTGATTCCTTCCGATATGAAACCTTTTGCTAATGCAGGTTTAACAAATGTTCGTAAATTTATTGATAAAAATGACGAAACGAGAGATATGCTTAGTCGTGAGCCTATTAAAATTTTAGGGGTTTTACCTACTAAAGTATCAACCAATGCTAGATTTAGAAAATATACTCTACCAAAGCGTTTAGCGGTTCCAAAACGTTATGGATTTGAGGTAATGAATAGCATTATTTTTGAGAGAGATGATTTAGCAAAATGTACTGAACAAACAGTGCAACTAGAAGATATGGAAATACCTGAACCTAGATCTATCTTGGATTTTAATTCTCAGTCTGAGTCTGTAAATGAATTTCAAAAATTGGCTACTGAAGTTCTGGAAAAGGTATCTTAAATGAAAAAAATATCATCCTATACTGTGATGCTTGAGGAGATTAAATCTCCTGACACTCGTGCAAAATTTTCGGAAGCTGATTTGAACGAAGCTGCTGAACTCATTTTACAAATGGAAGGAGTAATTACACCGCTTATTTTGTTGGAAGTCGGAATAGACTCTTATTCCATTATTGAGGGTGATTTTGAATATTATGCTGCACTTAAAGCTGAAAAAATAGACCCTTTAAAATGTGAGGGAATTAACGCATATCTCATTGAATCTGAAGAAGAACTTCCTTTTTACCAACAACAGATTGCAATGTTTAGAAAACAATCTGTTGTAACTCCAGTAGAAAAGCCTGTTGAAAAAACGGGTGAATCAGAAAAAGAGCCCGCTATTTCAACTCAAACGAGTACTGTTGATATTCAACCGATAATGAATGTGATTAAAAACTTGAGTGAACAATTTACGGGCTTTGTTTCTCAACAAAGCAAACGGGATGCAGAAGTTGATAAAATTTTTAATGTTTTGCAGGAAGCAATTGCCAATATTTCAGTTGCACCGCTTGAAACAACGATTATTAGTCAGCCTGAAAAACAAACTGTTTTTGTCGCTGACTTTAATAATAAAGGAATTTCTGATTTTGAATTTGAAATTAAATTAAATAGAATTGGGATAACTGCTAGATTTACAACACCAATTCTTGCGGAAAGAGGAAAACGAACCTTAAACTCATTTGCAGATTTTAAAATTAAAGGTGTAGGTAAAGGAACTATTAATAAAATTCTTAATAACTGGTCTTAAACCATGCTCAAAAAATTAACTTTAAAAACGAGAAAAGTTTTAAAAGCTCGCGTAGGGAGGGTAGCCAAACCCACCGCAATCGAAAAATGATTATTGAGGATAGGTGGGTTTTCTACCCACCCTACAACTAGCTATTTGATTTATTATAACTTAAAATTATTGATATCGTTTCAATTGGGAATTAAAAAAGAGGTGTGAAAAATTGACGAATGGTAGGCAAAAAAAAGGGGGGTTTCGCTATAGCGAAACCCACCCTACACTTGCTAAAACCTCAAGCCTCAATTATTCCATATCTATAGCATCATTCTTTGATAACAGTTTAGGAATATCAACATATATGGAGTAAAATAGTCAGAGAACAACGCTACCAAAAGAATTTGAAAACTTATGAATAACTCGAATTTTCGCGTCAACATGATTGTGATTTGGAATGACTCAGCAAAATCCGACATATCTATTGTTTTAATTGGGAATTAAAAAAGAGGTGTGAAAAATTGACGTTTGATAAAAGTGGCATTCTTCAGTATAAACAAATATTCAAAACCGCAAGTACTTCATTGATGAGTTGATACGGTGCAGATTCAATCAGTTTAACGTTTCTAGCCACATAATCAATAGATTTAACTTGATCAACCATAACAAAACCAGTGAGCGATGTTTCTCCTGATATTTTAACGTGAAATGGAATATCTCTGTCGGTATTGGTAATGGGACAAACAATCGCCAGTATGCTGGTTGAATAAGTCATTGCTTACAACCAAAGCCGGTCTTCTACCTTTTTGTTCATGCCCTGATTGTGGATCAAAGCTCAAAGCGACAAAATCTCCCTTCTTGGGTACATAACGTGCCATTTACCAAACCTCCTTGCCAACAGATTTTCCCCACTCTTCCTCGTGGGGATTATAGTCACTAGGCATTTGTGCCACCAATTCTGCTAAAGTGTATTTGCCTTTTCCTTGAACTGTGGGTTTGATAATAATTTCTCCCTGTCGCACGGTAATGAAAACTTCATCACCAAGAGACAGTTGGGCTTGATTAAGCATTTCCGGGGTAAAAGATAGCCCTTGATGATTCCCCCATTTTTGAATAACAGCTAACATCTTAATATCTCCTAAGTTATCAGTTTTTGAACAGGATTGAACTTCTTTGGGGATTAACAGGATTATTTATGTTGAGAGTATAACAGATTCACGGAAAAAACGTGAATAATTGGGGTCAGCTCGCGTAGGGTAGGTAGCTAAACCCACCGCAATCGAAAAATGATTATTGAGGATAGGTGGGTTTTCTACCCACCCTACAACGAGCTATTTGATTTATTATAACTTAAAATTATTGATATCGTTTCAATTGGGAATTAAAAAAGAGCTGTGGAAAATTGACGAATGTAGTAGGCAAAAAAAAAGGTGTGTTTCGCTATAGCGAAACCCACCCTACAATTCTATATTTAACCAAAAACGATGCTTGCTACACTTCAACATCTATTTGTGTTGTAAACTTTGGAATAATCAAGAGCAAAAGAAATACTGGTGCTAAAACAACTAATAAAACCGGCGCAATGAGAAATGAGCTACCACTATATCGTATTTTTTGCTGCTGATTATTTGTAAAACTAACTATTCCTTGTCGTATTGATTCAATCAAATAACTTATCCAATCAAGCGGTATCAAAATAGCAAATATGGAACCAACGGCTATCAGGACAATTGAGTACAAAATCGCTATGACTGATAAAATTGGCATCAGTATCAGGTTAGCATTTCCTACATATCTAAATAGCCTTTTTGCTGCACCCCATATAATCTTATTAATTCGTTTAAAGGCACCCGCGCCACTAAAAATATCGGAGATTTCATTTACAGCAAAATTTTCGATTGGATTACTTGATACCTTTGGGATGAACACCGAAAGCAAAAACAACGGTGACAATAGAACAATAATTATTGGTTCTAAAATAAATGACAGAATGCCATTATTTATTTTCCGGCTATGTCCATCCATTGCATTAAGCAAACTCTTTCTCAATGTATCAGTCAGATTGCCTAACCAATCTAAGATAATGAGAGCATAGAAAAAAAGACTAATCATCAATAAAGTAACTGAATAGAATAGTGCGAATACCAATGCAAATGGTTTCAACAAAAATGGGGCACCCCGTTTTGTGAAATAAAATGTATTTTTCGCAGCCTTAATATACGATGTTCCAATACATGAAAATACACCTGCACTCATTTTTTTCTCCTTATTGAATAATTGGTATTGAATAATTGGGCTCTGAGTAACATTAATTGATCATTTCCTCTACACACTACGATCCTACGTTGGCGTACAAGCAGTGAACCGCCAGTTATATTAATTTTACTCTGATCCCAATTATTATGACACATTTAAGGGCAAAAAAAAATCTGTCAGGTTTGATATTTGTGACTTTGGCGAGAATTTCAAAAAATCGGGTTTCTAAACCCGCTTAGCAAGTCAGCAAATGTAGGGGCAAACCACACACCATTTTTGGTGGGTGTCTACGATGAAAAAATGCGTTTTTGAGAGGTGCGTAGGACGCACCCTACGCTCGCTAGTGCGCCTTTCCTATAGGACCGCTCACTTTAACCCGTCGCTCGCTAAAAAAAGTCGCTTCTGGGAGAGCCAAAAATTTGGCAAAACCTTTGGCTTGTTCGACTGTCATTTGGTGTTTCTCAGTTAAAATTTCAGAAATGACATTGGGTGGTGCAATTTCAGATAAATCGGATAGTTTGATTTCACGTTCCTGCATAAAAAAGGCTAATGCTTCACTGGGTTTAATACTCGGAATCTGAATATGTTTTTGTTCATATTCATAAACGCGGTCCGTAATCATATGGGCAAATAATGCAGGTAAATCCTCTTCAGTTTGAGCATAACTAAACAATTCATCTAATATTTTCATCCGAACTTCTAATTCAAGTTCTGAAGTGATTGGGCTATAACAAGCTTGTAATAATTGAATTAAATCTTCAGCTATGGGTTCAAATTGCAAAAATATTTTGGCTAAATTGGTCGTATTGGTTATTGTCTTGATGTTGTGTAAATTCATGAATTCCCTCTATTTAACCTGTTTTTTCCACCATTTATCATATTCTGCATGAGAATAAACCGCTTTAATAAAAAAACAATGTGCTTTAGGACTTGCCCATACCACAATACGACATTGGTTTTTGTGAACATCAAAAATGTATATATCTAAAGGCCCTTTTTGACTTTCTGGTTTAAGCTTGTTTGCCGGTATACGGTCAACATTCCAACCACTGGTATTTTTCCATACGTTTCTAATTTGCATAGCGGATTCAAAATGAATACTTTTATTGTTGAACGTATCTAACCAAAGTTTCAATCCGATTTTCCATTGAGAATGGATGAGCATTGCTTCTGTAATGCGTTTTGCTGTAATGATTCGCATAAATGGTCAACACCAAATAATTTGTTTTATCATAAAATGTGTATTCGTGGATGACGTGGATTTAGGATATATTAACTTAAAATTTAAATAAAATCGCAGCCCAACCCTGCGCTATAGCGATATGATACTTCGTATTGCTACGCTAAACCCACCCTGCATTTAACCCATCCAACGCGAGCTACATTATAAAATTATATTTTAACACATTTAAGGGCAAAAAAAACCTGACAGGTTTTCAAAACCTGTCAGGTTTGATGTTTGTGACTTTGGCGAGAATTTAAAAAAATCGGGTTTCTAAACCCGCTTAGCAAGTCAGTAAATGTAGTATCATAAAATAGTATCAAAAATAGGGGACAAACCACGTTTATCATCGAAGCAACCTTGGCTCTCAAAAGGGAAATTTTCTTTCCATTCTGAAAAATATACCTTTTGCATAAAAGGTGGTCTGTCCCCTATTTTATTCTGTTTGATCCATGCTATGCTGGCTATTTGTGACGAAAAAAAAGGTGGGTTTCGCTATAGCGAAACCCACCCTACAATTCTACATTTAACCCTTGGCGTAGCTGGCTGGCTACCTACACTTCGCGTAATCTACCTGCCCTCCAAGTTCTTTCATGCGTGCATAAGCCTTAGACTCTGCTTCTGATTTTGAATCAGCTTTTACACTAATCCAAGTTCCAGTAGGATGGCCATCGACATAGCGATAGCATGTATAAGTGTAAGCATACACTGTATAAGTGTTAGCATACCATGTGTAAGTGTTGGCATACGAAGTAGACGAAAGTACTAATAGTGCTGATGCTAAGACGAGTTT
>QNES01000072.1 GCA_003645255.1 Gammaproteobacteria bacterium | reverse complement strand
CGCTAAGAGAGGCGCATACGGATTTTCAGCTAATCGTTCCAAAGTTTCTTCAATGTCAGGGCACAAATTTAGCTTTTTTAATGTTTTCTACCAGTAATTGTCGTTTATGATCAATTAATCTATATTGTCGTGGGCAAGACCCGGAGCGAGCGTAGGGTGGGTAGAGCGAAACCCACCTTTTTTATTAATGGTGTTTATTAATGGTGGGTGCAATGAAACTACCCACCCTACACTTGCTTAACTTAATGGCAAAGTGCCAGCGCGTGAAAATCAGGGCAGGTTAATTTTTCATTTAGAAATCCGATTTTTGAAAAAATCGGATTTCTTTAACAATTAACGATTAATCTTCATCCCGCTCCACAATTAATTTAGCAGGCATCCCTTTTCCAAATACTTCAGGCTCATACATTTCTTCACTATGTGTTGCCATCACACTAAATTCACCAGGGGCAATCGCTTGAGCGACATAAGACAAGTGATAGTTTCCGGCTGGGAGGTAATCTGAATAAAATCTCGCGGCATGATGACGCAGTTCTTTATGGTAGAAATTCCACCAGGATAAACCATATTCATTCCATTCATTATGGCTAAACCAGAGTGAACCACCAGCATATTGCCCTTCCGCTTTATCGGCATCTATTTGGGAAGCTGTGGCTAAATCACGATTAACCGGTTCTAAACCACCAGGAACTGGATCATCAACTACGACAAAATGACGCGCTGCGGGCAAAGACACATATAAATCTACCCTGACTAAATCACCTGTCTTAATTTTCATCGGACTCGTTAGCAATACCCATTCGCCATCACGCTCAACATGATACTCGCGGTTGACTTCAATGCCAGCATTCACTGCTGTGGCTTTTTCCACTTTTTCAGAATAAGTCATGCGAACGGTATAATAAAGCCGCCCTTGCCCTTCGCGCTCCAACTTAATCGTTGCTTCACGCCCTGGATCATTCTCAGTCATTTGATGAGTAAACGTCACAGGTGGATTTTTCACGTCATCAAACGAAGCCGATGTTTCATCCTTTTCTAAAGGGATTGGCTCATCATTCAGCCAACTCCGTACCGTCATTAAAGGGGGTGTCTTTTCATAAACACGCGCGTATGCTATCAGGGCATTCATGCAGAACATATTTTCTTGCGTGTTTTCCCAATGCCCTTGGTTTTTCCGCGTTTGGGTAATATTACGTACCAGTTTAAAAGGTATATCACCGACATTGGTTTGATCCCCCATGACATAATCATACTCACTTAAACTACTCAGTATGGCACATTGCGTCCGCAAATCTGATGACAGCATACGTTTATACCCACTATCCCGTGTTTCGGTAAATGACACTTTACCTGTCGTTTGATTAGCGTGTGCTAAAATCATATTCACGATTTCAGTGCGGATTTTACCTGTGCCAGGCACTTGTAACGCCGCCGCTAAAAATTGCGATTGCCCAAATAAATCCATACGTTGAATATAGTGTTGATAACGCCTGATGTCATTACGGGTAATCTTGCCTGATTTTGCGAGGGCTGCTAGTGCAACGGCTCGTACTGATGATGCCATGCCTTTGGAATAAAAGTCCGGCATCACATTTTTCCGTAGCAACGTCTGCAAATATTCATGCAATTGATTTTCAACCGTTTCAGGAATCTGATAATCACTTTCACGGAGCCAGTTAAAAGCTAAAGCTGTGTAAGCACTCAGGTACGGACTGACACGTTCATCTTTAGCGATAAAATAAGCCATGCCACCATTAGGGGCTTGATATTCTTTAGCTAAAGCAATCGTTTCTTCAGGCAACGAAAGACTTGTTTCCCAAGTTAAGCCCTCATCTAAATAAGGGCGCAGGTTATTATAATGTGAAGCCATCGTTCCCTTGCTGAGTTTTTGCTCCCAACATGCGTAAGGATAATCACGCATATATTCAAACGCGCCATCAACACCGCTTATCACGGTGGGCGAAGCGATTACACTCACACCGCCGACATCTGTATGAATATCTTTTGGAAATGCAACGGATTCAGTGACTTCATCAGTTATCGTTGTACCATAAGTTGCCGCGCTAGTTGAAGGGCGACGAGGTAGCACTTTTAAGGTTTTTTCTAATGCATCGCTTTCAGAACCATCCGTTGCCATCGCGGTGAATTGAATTGTACCGGCACCGTTTGTTTCCAACGATAACCATCGGATATAACGTTTATACGGTTGCGCCTCTATCGTATAGGTACGTTGTTGTGCTATCTCATCTGAATCTTCCACAACAAAACTGGCGAACCAGCCATACCAGCCAGAGATAGTTTGCTTCATGCTATCTATCATGCCGGTTTCAGATTCCACCAGGGTAACCGGACCATCGGCTTTTAACGTCATTTCCAAAGTACGCACCTGATCAGTGCGATTTATCACACTAAAGCCGGCTTGGAAATTATCGCCACTAGTTAACTGGTTAGGTAAGACGGGGCGAATTTCTATTGGTTGATTGACTTTGAAATTAGCGTCTCCTAAACCCATGCGATCACCGGGGGTGACTGCCATCACTAATACGCGCCAACCGGTCAAATTATCCGGTACGGTAAATTGAATTTGTGCTTTACCGGCTGCGTCCGTTTTGATAGATGGATTCCAATAGCTGACAAATTTGAACAATGAACGCATACTTAAACCGGTGCCACCATCGCCGCCGGCGTTAGCCCCCTTCTTCTCAAATTTTTGCCGCCCAACTAGGCGCATCAGTAGGCTAAAGTTCGTCATGTCCAAACTATCCAGGGTATAAAATCCTTTATAAGGATCGAAGTAATCTCGCCCTGATGCTAATAAATCAAATACGGATTCATCTAGCACCGTTACCGCTAATTCTATGGGTTGCGTTTCTATATCAGCATGTCGTGCCTGAGCTTGTAAATTAATAGTCACCTGCTCACGGGGTTTATACACCGGTTTATCCGTTTGAATGTCTACCGTTAATTCTTTATAAGCATCCTTGACATTTGTTTGGACATAGCCCATACGGAAAGCCGGTTTACCCAAATCAACTTGATTTTTATCAATCGGCTTATCAACTCGCGGCGACATCACCGTTACGGAAACAAAGAAGCCCGGTGCATAATCCGGTTCTACCGGCACCTCGATAATTTCCATACTTCCGGTTAAGGTTTGTACCCAGCTTTTGAGTGTTCCAAAACGCTCTACTGTGATTAACGCTTGCGCTCCGGGGTAAGGATTTTTGACTAAATAACGGGCGGTGTCACCCACTTTATAGTTTTCCTGCTCCGCGACGATTTCTAAACCATGCCCAGGTGTCGTTTCCCACATCACATAGTCTTTACCAATCGCCCATTGTTGTAATTCGGTATGATGTGGACGATCTTGACTATCTTTAATGGTTGCTGTGATTTTATAAGCCCCGGCACTAGACGGCGTAAACGTACAATCACTAGCTACCTTTTTTGATTTTACCTGACATTCAGAAACGGCAACCCATTCATGTTCGTAACGGGTTAAATAGGCATTACCGGCTCCTTTGACACGCGCTGCTTTTGTCACGCGCCGTTCGATTTTGACCTGGATATCAGTCTTATTTATGGGATTGCCCTGTTCATCAACGACAATTAATAAGACTTTAGCTTCGGTGCCAGCCGTCAAAACCCAACTGGTTTCTTTCAAACCGACAAAACGGTCACGTCCCACATAATGGGCTGTCGCCATATTAGCAACATCCTTACCACGATCATCGCGTACTGCACTTTCTATACTCAACTTGCCATAGAGTACTTTTGAGCTAGTCGGTAAGGTAAAGGAAGTTTGCAATTGCCCCTTATCATCGATTTTTTTATCTTCGACACTGAACACCGTTTCATCATCGACATCATCCATAAATACATCAAACCAAAAACCTTTCGTTTGAGGATGAGTGGGCTGCAAAGATTGGGGGCTTAAAATCGCATGAATCCGCGTTTGTGCCTGAGTATAAGGACCACCCGCATGTAAAGTGGCAGTCGTATCCACCGTGACGGATTCGCCTATTTTGAACAGTTCACCATTTAACGCTGTTTTGACTCGGAAAGGAGAAGGTGTAAAATCGCTCACTAAAACACGCAATGGCGACCAATGGGTACCTTTTTTAAACTGGGCAGATAGCTTAAATTCATACCAACCCACCGCAGCGTTTTTAGGCAGGCTAA
The DNA here is from genome assembly GCA_003645255.1 of Gammaproteobacteria bacterium. Classification (GTDB taxonomy): domain Bacteria; phylum Pseudomonadota; class Gammaproteobacteria; order Beggiatoales; family Beggiatoaceae; genus QNES01. The sequence goes on along the minus strand of QNES01000072.1, from coordinate 15,360 downwards.
ACTCACCATGATAAGCACCAAATTCCGATAGGCTCAGATTTTTAACTTCATGAGCTACTTTTCCCATTGGATCAATCACTTTTAGGGTATAACCATTTTGCGGTGCTGGCACAAATTTTTTATTACTTTGATCACGTACAAAAAACTTATATTGCACCGTGTCACCGACTTTATAAACTCCCTGCGCAGTTGTCCCCCAGGTATGAATATGACCATATTTAGATCGCATATAGGGATAAAAGCTATAATCTGTTGTTAGATCATAGATAGAAACCCGAAATTGTGAATCAAGTGGTAGTAAAGCCCGCTCTTGATTTTTTTGACACTGGATGAAAAAGCGATCATCTTCTTTATCAAACCCATAAACATAAGCATGTTTTAAATTAGGATCTAAAGATTTGGTCCCTGGCAATAGGGCAATGCCATTTTTATCAGTGATCGCAACAGCCAATGGTCCCGGCATCAACTTTTCGGGCGCATAAGTATCACGATATAACGACACTTCTGCTTCATTGACAGGTAAACCGGTCGCAAAATCCGTTACCCATACTAGGGTATTATGATGCCCTAACTTGGCTTGGATATGATAGGGTGTGACTTGGCTGATAAACCGGTTATAGTACGGCGCATTCTTATTATTAATATCAGGGCGCGTTGTAAAATAACCTTGAACAATGCCTGTTTCACCTGGGATTAAATCCCGTATGCCCAAGGGCATCCTAAAAGCAATGTCTTTGACGGTTTGTACCGATACCTGCCGAGTTTTTTGAGCTGTCCATCCTTGTGGTGTTAATTGGTGGTAATACAAAGAAAGCTGTTTGAGATTAGTGACTACGATAGGCACTTCACTATCAACGCCTTTTTCTAATACCGAAACTTTATGCTCAAAAACATGATTAGGCGCACGATGATCTGTCAGAAAATGTATATCAATCGGAACCAATAGGGCACGACCAAATTCATCTTTTAAAGACTGGTGAGCACTTTTTAAATGATAACGATGGAAAGCCTTTAAAGGAGTAGGCAACCAAACACGATAAATGTCACCCTTATCATGCGACTGATACAGGGAAGAGTCACCTGGCATATTTTCCCAAGGGTCATAATCGGTGCGTCCGCCGGCTAAATCAGGGTTTACCCGTAAGTTCTTTTTGGCAACTTCTTTATGAACAGGACTGGTAAACCGTAAAGAGACACCTCGCAAAGGATTACACCGTTCATCCAGCTTATCTTTAGGGCGAATCAATACCGTTTGAGCACTTAAAGTTGTACATTCCAAACCCAGGAATTGAAAAGCAGGGAAAGTATGGGCACTGGTAATGGTTTCCTGCTCAATACCCCGTTCAGGTCCTTCCCCAATTAGCCCAGGTTCTACCTTCAGAGTTATTTTCTTATCCAAGGGCAATGAAGATTGCGGTGCGACTATCCAGATTTGGGAATTGAGATTTGTTAATGAAGAATCGGTTTTATCAACTTCATCTGATGGGGGCAGTTCTACAGTGATAGCGACGCGCTCTCCATTGGGATTTTCCAAATAGAGGTGTTTTGCTACCGAGTCACGAGTCACGGATTGATTAAAATACACCCGAATTTTCGGTAAGCCTGGGGCTTCCCAAATTTCAAAATCACCATAATTAATGGCGGGACGCTGGGTGATAAATTCATGCTGATAGGCTTTAGCCAAGGTTTGTTGGGATTGGGTCATAATCCCTGGTTTAACTTGGATTTGATAATGCGTCGCAAGCTTTAATGCCGTTTCATCACCCAACTCACAAGCCAAACTGGTTGTATTCAACCAACGCCATTGACAAGATAAGGCAGGGCTAATCGTAATCGGCAATGCCGCTGCATCGCGTTCCATTTTCCCAACCGGCACCACCGGCTGATTAAAGGTCAGGACAATTTGTCGCCCAGGCGGAACATCGTCACCGCTAGGCGTAACCCTTACGATTTCTAAGGGCTTTTCTTTATTCACTTTCGCTGAATCGTAAACTGCCCAGGTAGGTGATGCACCTAGTAGTAAACTAAACAGCGTGATGAGGGATAATATTGATAAACGAATCATTTCTATATTAGGACTATTAATAAGTAGATAGTGGACAGGATAATGTTAAACTAGCGTCTATCCCCAAAGCTAAAGCTTTGGATGTACACGAAATTATACATTTTCATATAATAAATTGATAATTATACTATAATTAACAATATTAATCTATTTTAAGGATACAAATATTATGCAAACCATAAAAATCATCATAGCATTATCTATCGCCATCATCTTACTGGGTGGCTGTGTACCGGATCGTTCAACCAAAATCTATACTTCAGGTGAGGCACTTCAAGCTGAAGATGTTGATGAAGGTGTAGTCGAAAGTACGGAACCGGCGACTATTAGAAAAGATGGCACCGTTATAGGTACTATCGGCGGTGCCGTTATTGGTGGTATTGCTGCTAGCACTCTCGGCGGGGGCAAAGGTAGAGACATTTTCACCACAGGCGGTATAATTTTAGGTAGCATGTTGGGTGATTTGTTTGAAAAGGGCGTTAGCGATCAAAATGCCTTTAAAATCGTCGTTAAACTGGATAGCGGTCAAAAAATCGTCGTCGTACAAAAAGCCGATGTCACTTTTGAAAAGGGTGAGCGGGTCAATGTCTTTTCAAGTCGTATGAATAATACTAAACGGGTATCAAAATTTTAATCAGTTATCAGTTGTCAGTGCAAATACTATTTCTTTAAGATACGAACCTTCTTTTGATAAAGGGATTCCATTGTCTTCGAGCGCTCCTAACTCAAGTAGTTGTTCCACTGTATCGTGATCAGGATGCAGGTTACCGGCAATGAATCGAAAATGTAAATTTTCATAGGTAGCTTGCTCAATTTGGCGTGAACTAAAAATGCCTGTTGCGTAACCGTAAAAAGTCTGCTGTTTTAAGTAGGTACGCATAAATATTTTAACATTACCTGACAGGTTTTGAAGTAAGTATATCGAAAAATTATTTCAGGCACGTTCCTTACTTTTCTTTTGTTCTTTTAGAAATAAAATACTGAATAAATGAAAACACACCTGAGAATTTGTAATTGCTATCCACATATTTCTCAATAACATAAAACATAAAATAGTAGGCTCTTGCTGATGCCCAACTGATTAGAGCTATTAAGACTGCTGTTTGCCATGATGGGTAGATGGAAAATAGGATGATGGAACTGCATAAAACTATCGCTCCAAATAGGAAGCCTTTCAAATATATAAGTTTTGGATTTTTTAAGTCAGTCATTCACTATTGCTTCAATTGTTATTCAAAATGACGACAAAATGTAGGGCGAACCGGCGTGTTCGCCCTTTTTCACGCCCTAATTGTTATTCCTAATACGACGAATTGTAAGAATTGCTTCGACTAATACCCAAAGAGATAAAAATAAGATAATCCCTCCCACTATAGTTACCATCCATTGTTCCGTCAATACTGCATCATAAAGACTCATAAGCATAGCAGATATCGTCGTACCCAACACAAGCAGCATTGGTAACATGGTATAAAGTATCGGTTTACGCTTACGATATAAATATAATGTCACCGCCAATAAAGTCAGTCCCGCTAGAACCTGATTTGTCGTTCCAAATAATGTCCAAAGAAATAATCCCGCCGGTTTACCATCTACCTGAAAGAAGGCAAAAAAACCAATAGCTACTACGGCAATAAGCGTCGCAAAATAACGATTGTCTAAAAATTTTATTCCCAGGGTCTGCCCAATTTCTTGAACATTAAAGCGTAACAGGCGCGTACCGGTATCCACACTGGTCATCGCAAAGGCAACGACGACGACACTAATAAATGCCTGGGATAGATCAAGTGGTATCCCTAATTGATGGACAAATTGTCCCGTTCCTTGGATAAACACCCCTAGTTTTTGATGCAGTCCCGCAGCTTGCTGCCATGAACCATAGTAATTAGCCCACTGTTCATGAGAACTGAAAGCCCCTGCTGTGGTTGCCATAACAGCCATTAAGGCTAATAAAGATTCACCTATCATAGCCCCATAACCAATAAAGGGCGCATGGGTTTCTTTATCAAGTTGCTTGGCGGTTGTGCCAGATGCCACAATACCATGAAATCCCGATACCGCCCCACAAGCAATCACAATGAATAAGAAAGGAAAAATAGGGGGGGCCCCTTCTGGATGCAAATTAATAGCAGGTGCGACCCATTCAGGTGAAAGTATGAAAAAACCGATGAGCATGCAAAATAATGCCAGGTATAAAAGAAGAGAATTTAAAAAATCACGCGGTTGCAATAGTAGCCAAACTGGTAGCACACTAGCCGCAAATGCGTAAATAAGTAGTAACCAGGTCCAATTCAAAGCAGAAATACCTGTAATAGGTATATACAATCCCACCCAAGTCGTGATTAGCATTAGAACAAAACCTAGCATCGTCATCCATAAAATCGCTTGCTTAAAACGGTAAATTAAAATACCAATGACAATAGCAATCAACATCAGGGCAATCGTCGGAAAAACGGCTTCTGGATGCGCCGTAGCTGGAATATGTGCAGGATCTGGTGCTGCAAATAGCCCCGCAATCACTAAAACAAATACACCTATCGCTAAAGAAATCAGAAAAAAGATAATTAACAAAAATAAAAGTCTTGCGCGTGGATGAATCACATCCTTTACAATCGTACCCACACTTTTCGCGTCGTGACGCACCGAAAGGACTAACGCGGAAAAATCATGCACTGCTCCAATCAGCAGCGTTCCCAAAACGACCCATAATAGTGCTGGAACCCAGCCCCATATCACGGCAATAGCTGGTCCAAGCATCGGTGCAAGACCGGCAATTGAGGCATAATGATGACCAAAAAGAACGTACTGATTGCTCGGCAAATAATCTACATCATCGCGCAATCTATGAGCTGGGGTTTGCGCCGACTCTTTGAGTATAAAAATTCGTTTAGCAAGCCATTTTTTAGCATAAAAATGGTAAAATACAACATACAGGCATAATACAATTATTGCCATCATTGTTGGAGACATGATACTTTCCTATTTAGCTTTGGATGAGCTTATGGTAAAATAATTAACATTATATATAAATGTTTCGGAACTTGACATGAAAAATAAAATCTCTATTTGTTCATTATTGTTGGTTGTCTTACTTTTTGTTTCGCCGCTTGCATTTGCAGTGCCGCCCTATTTTGGTATAAGTGTGGGGGAAAATTTATCTTTTAAAACTTCTACCTGCTTATCTGTCGCAAAACAGGTGCTTAAAAATGAGGGCTTTCAAAAGGTAGTTCAATATAAAGGTGGTACAACTGTATTTGCCGCTTATCGTAATCGTAATCCTTACCATTATAAAGCATTGGTTAAATGCTTATCCAAATCCGGTGTGATTGTGGTTATTGCAGTGGCGAAGAAGTCAAAAAATGTTCGGCAAAAAGCCGAAACTTTACTGCATAAAATTCAGCGAAATAAAAGTATCAAGCCTGCCCAAAAAACGGTACCTGCCGATGATACACCTGCTGATGATAAAGCTATTAGCACTTTTGAGGGCGATAAAAGTGTTAGCACTCTTACAACTCAATCCCAGGCTAGGGGATCTGAGCAGCGTGACGTGATTGAAAATTGGCAACAGACTTTACTTAATAGTGAAAATTGGCAACAGACTTTACTTAATAAAGCGCAATGCTTAAGCCGTGCAGAAATGTCATTAAGAGATAGTGGTTTTTATCGACATTTTAATTTTGATGATGATTCCATTTATGGAAAAAACGATGATGGCTACAAAGGGCTAATCCGATGTGTCATTTCTGAAAGTTTAGTTTTTTTCCAAGTGACAGGTGGGCATTCTCGTACTAGAGATCAGTTATTGAATCAACTTGAAAAAAATTTCTAAATATAGATCTCCAGATAAGTTTTAGCCTAGACCTGCCAGGTTTTTAAAACCTGGCAGGTCTTGTAGCAGGGACAAAATAATTTCCAATTAATCCTTATTTTCTGTTACACTATTAGTGTGTGCTAATTTTGAATTAGCAATTTCTTTTACCATTTTACCTTGAAGGAGAATTCATTCGTATGGGAACTAAAACCGGCGCAATGATTCAGACCGTATCATTGGGTTTGCTAAGTGCGATACTCTACTTTTTACTTTACTATTTTAATGAAACCATTTTGGATTGGTCAAAACAGGGTGGTTGGTATTTCATTGTGCCTATTTCCATTGCCTTTATTTTTTCATTGGTACATGGCACATTTACCGGTCACTTTTGGGATCTATTGGGTGTCAAAGCTAAATCGGTTAAGAAGCGGGGTTAAGAAAGAATATAATGACTACACTATCAAGAATCAGCAGATTGTTCGTTATCATGGGTTTGCTATTATGCCTACCAACTATCGGATGGTCAGTTGCACAAGAACCCCAGGCACAACCTAGTACACTTACTAATAGCCCCTTTGAACCGGCAAACCCTAAGGTTGAGACCTTAGACGAGATAATGCTTAAAATATCCGGCATGACGGGTGATATTGTTTGGAAAGCCTCAAAGGGCGAAATCCTGGGCTCGGGCAATGAAATCACTTATATTGCGCCTGGTAAACCGGATAAAGAAATAATCACGGTAACAGATGCCACGGGCAAAGTGGCTACTTTAACATTTGAAGTAGGGGGATTTCTTGAGCTTCATTTGAAGGATATTCTCTTTCTTTTTATCGTGGGCTTTATCGGCGGTTTAGTTAGTGGCTTTATTGGCTCCGGCGGTGCCTTTGTTTTAACACCGGCGATGATGAGCATGGGTGTTCCGGCGATTATGGCTGTTGCCAGTAATATGTGCCATAAATTCCCTAAAGCCCTAGTTGGTTCCATAAAACGGGCAAAATATGGGCAGGTAGATCTCAAACTCGGTCTGATTATGGGCATTTCTGCTGAAGCCGGGGTACTTTATGGTGCCAGCATACAAACTCAAATCAAAGAAGCCTTTGGCGATGTGGGTTCAAACCTTTATGTGTCTTTCGTATTTGTAGTCGTACTCGCCATTGTAGGGGGTTATGTCCTACGTGATGCCATTAAAATCTATAAACAATCAGATAGTGTCGGTGCAAAAGAACATGAAATCACTAAATTAGCACGTTGGGTACAATCCGTTAATATCCCCGGTACCATGATGTATTTTCCCAGTCTTGGGACTAAAATATCTGTACTGTTTACCATTCCCCTTGGCTTTGCAACCGGCATGTTAGCTGCGACCATTGCGGTAGGTGGATTTATTGGTGTACCGGCGATGATGTATGTATTAGGTGCGCCTGGTTTAATGGCTTCCGCTACGGAATTGGTTATTGCCTTTGTGATGGGTATGGGGGGTACGATTAAATATGCCTTAGACGGTTTTGTCGATATTCGTTTAGCTATGGTTATCCTGGCAGGTTCATTGTTCGGTGTCCAGTTAGGAGCCATTGGTACGACTTATGTCAAAGATTTTATGGTCAAAATGGTCATGGGCGTGATCATGATATTGGTATTGTTTAGTCGAGGTCTCAAGGTTCCGGTTTATCTATCTGAAATGGGAGAAATTGAGCCTTTAAGTGAAACCACTATCAGTATTTTGAATTACACCAGTTTTGGAATGTTGATATTCGCATTGGCAACAGGGGCAATTATTATTCTTTATGCCCTAATCAAAGGCTATATGAAACATGCTAAGGAGGAAGCATTAGCAGAGGAATTTTCCATTGCCCAAGCGACTACCGACGAAGAAGTAGAGACTTTTCCCGCATCGGCAATACAATTATCACCAACAGGACGCCTTAAAAATGTTCTTTTGGTCAGTGATAAATCAGAAGCCAGTCGGGGTGCTGAAAGCGAAGCCATTAAGCTGGTGCAAAGAACCGATGGTCGTTTATCTGCAATGTCTGTGCTCATGATAAATCCAGAACATGAATCACTCGCGCGGCAATTGATTGAAGCGGAAGATAATAGTAGCATCGCCCACCTAGAAACTGTTCAAAAATCAGCCGAAAAAGCGGGCGTGAACTGCGACATCAATATACGTCATGGTATTGAAATTTACCAGGAAATATTGGAAGAAGCAGAACGGAAACAGATCGATGTCATTGTCATGGGACGTAGAGGTTATACAGGATTGAAACGACTCATGATGGGTAGTAACACTGCTAAAGTCATTGGACATGCTCAGTGTAACATATTGGTCGTACCCAAATTTGCGAAGATAGAGGGCAAACGGATTTTGGTAGCCGTTGATGGATCACGCTATGGCGATATAGCGGCTAATGCTGCTGTTAAAATGGCGAAATATTTACATGCCCCGATTTTGCTCGTATCAGTGGTGCAATCAGAACTTAAAGAAAAACGGCACATAGAAACGGTTGAAATAATTAAACGAGTAGAATCCTTTATCAAACAAGAAGGTGTTGTCGTCGAAGCGCAAATTTTGAGCGGCAGACCGGCAATGTCAATTATAGAAATAGCTGAAAATAAGGGAGTTGATTTAATTGTAGTTGGTAGTCATGGACGTACCGGGCTAGATAGAATATTGATGGGTAGCGTTTCGGATCGCATAATTGGTTATGCACAATGTGCGATTTTAGTCGCTAAGGCTTAGTCCTGATATTTCACATAAGGCTATTTATGTTTTTACACCGTTGGGATTAGAAATTTTCTAAGGAACGTGCCTGAAATAATTTTTCGATATACTTACTTCAAAACCTTTCAGGTTTAGTTTTCGAGGTTTCCATTTTTTGAAGAAAAACTGAAACCTCGAAACGAGGTTATTTTATGCACATTCCTAAGATGTACCAATCCCCTTTGGTGTTAAATATGAATAGCCACCTTTTTGGAAACTCATTCAAGGATGTAGTGCTAACGGCTTCGCGTTGCGATTTTCTTTAATACCAGAGTTGTAGATAAAAGTGCGTAGAACACCTCTCATTGTTAGACATAAATCAAAATGGTAGGCTCTGTAGATTATTCATTCAATATCAAGTTTTTTATAAAACCAATCACGACAAGGATTGTATATAAGAAAAGGATTTAAACCAATATTTTTTGGAATAGTTTTTGCATAATTGCTAATTTTTTATTATTTAAGATTTGTTTAAGCGAAATTTTTTGACAAAATCGGATTTATGGCTGAGTTAAATTTCTGACTAACAAAAAAGTGTTCCGATCACTATTGATAGTTAACGGTTTTAATCCTTATATACAATCGCTTTCCCGCCAGATTTATCCAAAATAATCTTTATCCTGTACAAAGCAAAATAATTTTAAAATTTGCCCCATATTTGCCCCACCATTTCAAAAACTAAGCTTTATTCTTAGTCTAATCCATTTTTTCTAGCCCATTTATTAATTCAGAAGCCATTACATATTTCTATTTTATCGCTTATTAAGTAATATACTTATCCTACTATTATACAAAAAAATAACCTCACTTGTCAAATGTGTTAATTTTTGGTCATTCTCAAAAAAATTTTAAGGTGTTTGAGCTATATAGAATAAAGCTTTATCAAGATTAATACTTACAAAAAATGACAAATAAGGAATTATTTTTAAAAATGGTGTATAATCTGTGACTTGACATAATTTGTTTCGCGCATTTTTTTGAATGCACAATCTGTAAGGAGAATGAATGATGAAAAAGCAGTGTATTAAAGTAATTCCAAGGGGATTGCTTGCTGGAGCACTTACTGCCGCAATATCCCTATCACCTGGGATAGCAACAGCAGTGGGGCAAATTGCCGTTTTATCAAATAAAAATTTGATTAATGTGGGCGGCAACGATACGGCAAATATTGGACCAGGCGAAGAGTTGGGACTGATTACGGCTCTCAATGGTGATGGGCTTTATGATGTCTATGCCGCTTATGCAAAATTTGACGAAAATGGTGAACTGCCTGACATTTATTTCTTTGATGAAAACAGCACGGGAGTGCTGTGGGATTCCCCTGTACCGGCTAGGCTCCGTGGTAATATTGATTTTGCTAATGCGCCAATCAAAGAGCGAATGATTTCTTTATTAGCCAAAAAGTCGCCTGGGGAACATGGTCTTGATGCAGGGCTTTATGTATTTGCTGTGGCTTTAAGTACCCCAAGTGAATATGATTTTCCCATTCTTGAATTCATTGTAGTTAACGTCGAATAGGAGGTTATTTATGAAAAAATGGCATTCCCGATTGTTTTGGCTTTATATGCTACTGATACCCGGTTTTGCGGTAGCAGGCACGCCAAGCTTTCAGGGTTACAACGTTGATGTCGATCCGGGCATACAGGTAATTGATAACGCTGACGGCTCTGCGCTCGTTATAGGTACGTTTGACCTGTATAACAACCAGGCACCTAATACTATATTAGATGCGAGTGACTTTACCGTTAAGGTAGATGGTAATCCAACACAGGCGACGATTGTTCCACCGCCACCGCCTTTTAAAATGGCAGACATTGTATTCTGTATGGATGTTTCCGGCAGCATGGGTGGTGAAATTAATGCAATCAAAGCGAATACCCAGGCTTTCGTCAATAAACTATCCAGTCAGAATTTCCATGTGCGACTGGGTTTGATTACCTTTGGTCAATATCCAGCACCTTATCTCCAAAAGCGATACAATGGACAGTTTTATCCGTCTGAACAAGATTTCATTACTGAGTTCAGTGGATTATCTGTTTCTGGTGGTACTGAAGAATGGTTTGATTGCTTGGTACTTGCTTCACAGTATCCTTACCGTGCTGGTGCGGAACGAACCGTTATCTTGATCACCGACGAAAATGGTGATAACAAGAACTATAACATTAATAGTGCATTACCTGTTGTTATAGCTAATGCCACCAAGGTGTATGGTATTGCCTACAGCTATTTAAGTAATGTTGTTCAAGCGGTCAATCAAACGAATGGGGCGTTATATAACGCTACAGACCCCTTTGATAAAATCCTTGACAAGATTGCTGATAACATTATCTACACTTATGGGGTGTCATTGCTCACTTATGTTGGTAAAGGAAGCCATCATTTGCATGTCGCGCCGATAACCAATGATCCTGGTGGTGAAGATAAGGAACCATTCAAAATTGGTGCTAATCCCGTTGTCAATCCCACGCAAACCACGCATGACTTAATCAATGTTGGGGTACCCCCTGGTTCTATGGCTTTGACTATCGAAGTAGAGGTTATTGATCCTGATGGCAGTATCCAAGCGGTTAACCTGATTTGGGAACACCTGGTACAAACAGGGACCCGAATGAAACGAGCGACAAGGGATTCTATTGTAGCTGCCGGTACAACTCCCATGAACTCCATCGGTGCCAATATCTATAGTGGTACACAAACTCTGACGCTTGCTGAGAAGGAGTGTTTTGCCTTTATGGTTCAAGCGATTGATAATGAAGGGCGCAATACGACCGTTCCCGCGAATCTGGGTAGTAGTCTAGGTGGGCAATGGCTGATTTGTGCTGATGGTGCTCCCGTTATCGGTACGATTACACCTGATACTTATGATTATCAGCTACCTGTCACTGTGAGTGCAGAGGTGACTGATGATAAAGATATACCCGCTGTGACGTTGAGGTATCGTGAACTAGGTGAAGCGATATGGGTAGATACGCCAATGTCTGATGGTGGTGCTAATGTATTCACAGCGACGATCTCTGATCTTTTCACTAACTTTAAAGGTCTTGAGTTGGAAGTGGTTGCACAAGATACGAGCAATCATGTCACCACGGTAGCACATACTTTGACAGTTAATAATGTGCCTGTGACGATTGTCGATGTCACGCGACATACTGATACACTTGATACCGGACCTTTTTCGGTACATGCTGTGGTTGCAGGGCTTGATCTTGCTAGTGGTGGGCAGGTTAATTTGATATACAGCGGCGGAAGCTTGCCAATGACAGCATCAGTGACAGCTGCTTCAATGCCAAATACTAATTCCAATATTTATGTGGAAAAAATTCCTGCTGTTAATCCTGGTGATAATGTTTGTTATCATGTAGAGGCTACTAATCCAACTGCGAGTGCATCTTCTCCAGAAACCTGCTTTGAGGTATTACAACCGGCTGCACCTTTAACGGTGACACCGAGTTCTGCCATTATGGCAATGGGTGATAGCGCGATTGAGTTTATTGCTGGTGGGGGCTATGGTACCTACGGGTGGTCTACAATGAATGGTGCTTTGTCAACAACCCTGGGTGATACCACTCGTTATACACCGGTCTTAGCGGGTTTAGATAAAATCAATGTGGCTGATATCAAGGGCTTTGCGGCAACGGCTATTATTGAGGTATTGCCTGCTCTTAGCATTGATCCGGCTATTGATGGTAAGCGTTTTTCACCTTCCGCGAATGTGCAATTAACCGCGACGGGTGCCGAGCCACCTTATCAATGGCAAGTTGATGGTGCAGCAGCATTTGCGCCGACAGGTACTGATAATGAAACGGTTGATATCACTTTAGGTGTCGAGCCAGCAACTATCACGGCAACTGTGACGGATGCTAAAGGGCGCGTTCATAAAGTCTCCTTTACGAATAATGGCGTATTAACCCTTGATCCGGCGAGTTCGGAAATCGGTGTAGCCGTTAATTCAGAAACACCCTTTATGGTCACCGGGGGTGATGGTAGCTATACATGGACCATTATTGGTGGTGATGTCGATAATCCTAATGCCGCAAATGTCAATTATAAAGCACCTGGCTTACCAGGCATTTATTATGTGACGGTGAACGATGGTAACGGTGATTCAGCGACGGTGAAGGTTAAAGTCGGTGAACCATTCCGAGTGACACCTCAGATTGCTCGTATTTTACGGGGTGATACGGCGAGTTTCCAAGTTGTTAGTGGTACGCCGCCCTATTTATGGTTTACTGATTTTGGTCAGTTATCAGCAACCGAGGGCGAACAAATCACCTTTACGCCTGAAAGCTCATTGGGACTCTATACCATTATGGGTGTTGACGGTGCCGGTGCTTTAGTACAAAGAACGGTGCAAATGATAGAAGGTATGGTTGTCACACCCGCTTCTGCCTCTACACCGATTAATGGTACTGTTTCATTAGAAGTGACCGGCGGCAATGGTAATTATACTTGGAGTGCTAATGTCGGTTCTGTGTCCCCCAATACGGGTGGTACAATAACTTATACTTGCCCAGGTGAAGTGGGAGCCGCAGAGGTCACGGTGAGAGATACTGCCGGTAATGAGGCTAAGGCTACGATAGAGTGTAACTCTATTGATGGACTACTGACGATAACACCTGCCATAGCGGCTGTTGAAATTAACGGCACAGTGGTACTGGAAGTGACAGGCGGTAATCCACCTTATACTTCTTGGACTGCTACTATAGGTTCGGTGTCCCCAAATGCGGGTAGCTCAACAACTTATACGGCACCAGGTGGAGTGGGAACCGCAACGGTCACGGTGATGGATAGTGCCGGTAATGATAAGACTGCTACGATAAAAGTGACAAAAGGTATGGTTGTCACGCCAGTTTCTACCTCTATACCAGTTAATAGTACTGTTTCATTAGAAGTGACTGGCGGAAATGGTGATTACACTTGGAATGCGACTATAGGTTCGGTGTCCCCAAATGCGGGTAATCCAACAACTTATACTTGCCCTGGTGAAGTGGGAGCCGCAGAGGTCACGGTGGGAGATACTGCCGGTAGTAGTGCTGTTGCTAAGATCGAGTGCAGTTCTGTTAAAGTGTCACCTAAGATAACACCTGCCATAGCGGCTGTTGAAATTAACGGCACAGTGGTACTGGAAGTGACAGGCGGTAATCCACCTTATACTTCTTGGACTGCGACTCTTGGTAGTGTTTCACCGAATGAGGGTGCTCAAGTCACTTATACGGCACCTGGCGATCCAGGTAGTGTAGATACTGTGACGGTTATGGATAGCAATGGCACAATAGCAAGCACTAAGGTAAATGTGGAGTCTAATGGATTGCCATTAGCAGTCACGCCTGCTGTCGCATCTGTGGAAATCAATGGTACCGTTTCACTTACTGTTATTGGGGGTAATGGTGCGCCTTATACGTGGAGTACTTCCGCCGGTTCCGTGGATATAATTGAAGGGAAACAAACAAAGCTTACGGTGCCTGGAGATGTTGGTTCAGTCACTGTGACTGTCCAGGATAATTCGGGTAATGTTGCTAATGCGACGATAGAAGTCGTATTGGTTGTTGTGGAACCCGTGATAACACCAGCCCAAATGCAGCTAGGTGTTAATGAAACTGTCGATCTAACTGTCGCCGGGGGTAAGGGTCCCTATACTTGGACGGCTACAGTCGGAACCGTTTCATCGGCTGGTAGTTATACTGCCCCTGCTAGTCCGGGAGAAGCGATTGTCACAGTTAAAGATACTGGTACTGCTTTAACAGCAACAGCAAAGATAGTAGTAGGTATTTGCGATTTGGCTGTGACTCCTTCTATTACCGCCGTTGATATCAATCAAACTCGCGACTTCACAGTAACATGTGGAGATGGCAATTATACTTGGAAGGCTGAAAGAGGCACTTTGTCATCAACCAAGGGCGCGACTGTCACTTATACTGCTCCGGAATTAGCAGGGGAAGTTGATAATGTAACTATCAGTGATGACTCTGGTAATAGTGTGAATGCTGAGGTGCGTGTATTGATCGGAGAGCCTCTAATGACACCTGCCAAAGTTCATTTGACTGCGGGTGCCGTTCAAAACTTTACTGTCCAGAATTTAGTGGGTAGTGAGGCAAAATGGTCAGCTTCGGGTGGTAATATTACGCCGGCAGGTGTTTATACTGCGCCAGCAAGTCAAGGTAGTTATACGATTACTGCTATTGATTATACCAGTGGTGGTCAAGCGACAGCTACTGTTATTGTTGGGGCTAAGGGTCCGACTTTGACACCTTCTGAAGCGACAGTCAGTGTTGGTAATAGCATAAGCTTTACTGCGAGTCAAGGTGAAGAACCTTATATTTGGCGCGTGTTAGGTGAAGGCTCTTTGGATAGCAATACTGGTAATACGGTTCGCTTTACCGCAGAATCTACCGCAGGGGAAGTTGGACTAGTGGTTTCTGATAATCAGGGACGTACTAGCGAGGCAAAAATTGCTGTTCATGGTAAATGTCAAGTCACGCCTGAAAGTGTGATGGTAACATCTCAAGGCACACAGAAATTTGAACTGTCTGGCTGCCCTGTTGATCATTGGACGGCGACGCAGGGAAATATTGATGCTAACGGTTTTTATACCGCCCCGGCAGGATTGGGGACTTATACTATCACTGCCCATAGTACAGCAACTGATCAGGCATCGACTACGGTGACTGTTGCCAACGTACCTGTGATTACACCTGCTAAAGCTTGGTTGGATAGAGGTGGAAATGT